>DXJM01000037.1 GCA_019057355.1 Promethearchaeota archaeon
CAAAATGTTCAGAAAGAAAGAGACAGAATGTGAGGAGTTAGTCTTACTTAAAGGATGGATAAAGGGCTCAGCTATCTACCGCGTAGCGGTTTAGTTCAATATACATTATGTCAACTTTTGTAAGTGGTGCGGAATGAAGGAGTTAGGGGAGGGGAGTGGTGGCTGAGCGTCCCATTTTGGCGCAAAAAATGGGGATAATTTCCCATTTTATTAACTTCAGTACACCGATTTATCGGTATCGATCTGTAGGGTCCGTTCCCGAACGGGCTTAATGTGAAGAATCACCCCCAAACTTCATCCCTGAAGGTTATTGACCAACACATCCCCAAAGTGTAATATTTAGTCAAATAAAGCATAAAATTTTTGGCATATACATAGATCGGGTGGAATTAAAATGAAAGTGGGGGGCTTTTCAGCGGCCTAAAAATCATGAACTTCTTCATCGGCATCACAGACCAGGATTGGTTCGATTCCCTCTCCTCCCTGACCTTCCCAGAAGAAGTCAACTTCTGGCAGCCATCCGGAAAATCCACCTTCAGAGCCCTAAAACCAGGAGAATTATTCCTCTTCAAGCTACACAGCCCCAATGATTACATTGCAGGCAGTGGATTTTTTGCTCATCCAACACTCCTCCCCATAAGCCTGGCCTGGGATGCCTTTCAGGAGAAAAATGGTGCAAATTCACTTCTGGAAATGAGACAACGCATTGCCAAATACCGCAAAACAGAGGACCTGATCGTGGACTTCATCATAGGCTGCATCCTTCTCGAACAGCCTTTCTTCCTAGATGAATCAGAATGGATACCTGTTCCTGAATGGAGTTCAAGCATTGTTGTGGGCAAAACCTTTGAAATGAATTCAGAAGCTGGTAAATCCATCTGGCATAAACTCCAGCTTGTCCTTTCTAAAAAACAACTTATTTCAGAACCTGATTTAAGGATAGAAGAAGATAAAGCCAGATACGGAAAAGAGACTTTAATAAAACCCAGGCTGGGGCAGGGATCCTTCAAGATTGTAGTAACAGATGCTTACCGACGATCCTGTGCCATCACACAGGAACGGGTGCTTCCGGTCTTGGAAGCAGCCCATATCAAGCCATATGCTGACAGTGGCCCTCATGATGTCAGAAACGGCGTGCTGCTTCGGAGCGATATATATAAGCTTTTCGATAGAGGATATCTAACCATAACGCCAAAGCTTCACATTGAAGTCAGCCATCGCATCAAAGATGAAAAAGAGGTTTATAAATAATAATGATTCCTGTAGAGAATAAACTCACACCTGCTTGGTTTGAAAACCATATAAATGATTCAATAAAAATAGCTGGCCCTCGTTATACTCCAGAATTGAATGTAGAGTTACCTATAGCAGAAATCTTCGATGGCTTGGGCAGAACTAAGAAATTTTATAATAAACTCGGATTTATTTTTGGAGAGATAAGGCGCTCAGGGACAATTATCGCCAAAAAAAATTTCCCTTCCGATGCTAAATCTTCTTTAGGAAAAATTAAAAATAATTTAGACAATATTCTCTCGATTCTTATCAAAGTTGAAGAGTCAAAAATAAAGAAAATAAACTTCAAACGTATTAGTAAATTATCTGAGCAGACCTCTGACTTGATATGGAAACTTTACGATTTACTTCAATTGTCCAGAAGTAAAGATACTAAATCAAAACGACATATAGAATCGGATCCTTTCCCCTATGAAAGATACCATCTCTCTATCTTGAACAGAAATCTACGCCAATTTTTTGATTTCTCAAATAGTGAGGAAACTGAATTAGCAAATAAGCCGCTCTTGCTGCTCACTGGAAGCGCTGGAATAGGGAAAACGCATCTACTATGTGATATCGCAAAAAACAGGATAAAAGACAATTTGCCAACTATTTTAATATTGGGAGAAAAATTTGAAATTTCCGATACATGGAAACAAATTATTAATCTGTCTAAAGCACCAGTTAAAAACAAACAAGAATTATTATCAGCTCTAAATGAAAACGGAAAGGCAAAAAGTGCAAGAAGTCTTATAATAATAGATGCATTAAATGAAGGAACCGGAAGAATAATCTGGAAAAAACATATAAGAAAAATCGTAGATGACATTATAAAATTCCCATACATTGCATTAGCTGTTAGTGTTAGGACCGGATTTGAAACTTCTGTATTTACCAAAAACCAAATTGATTTATTTGTAAGAATTGAACATCCAGGATTTCAATACAAGGAATGGGAAGCAGCAAATAAATTTTTTAAACATTATAAAATAAAATTGCCTGATATCCCTTTCTTAATTCCAGAATTTCAGACACCTCTCTTTCTTAAATTGCTTTGTCAAACTTATGAAGGAAAAGAAGAAATAGACAGAGGTCATCTATTTGGGACGAAAATATTCGAAGATTATGTAATAGAGATAGGTAATAAAATTTGTAAAAAATACGGATTATTGCCAGGAAGGAAGGATAAAGGAAAAAACCTATTTTGGGATAATATCGTTAAAAAAGTCGCCGAATGGATGGGAGAAAAAGGAAGAGACACAATTCATAAAAACAAAATATTATATATACTTGAAGAAGCAACACCGGGAAAATCAAATGTGATTTTAGACTCTATGGAGAAAGAATGGTTGTTATCTAAAATGCCCCTATATAACAAAAAAGGCTCAATTCATAGTTACTATTTTAGATTTCCTTATAATAAATTCAGTGACCATTTAATCGTAAGATATTTACTTAACAATCATCTTGAACCTTATAAAAAAAATCCAAA
>DXJM01000410.1 GCA_019057355.1 Promethearchaeota archaeon
ATTATGAATTTTAAATTAAAATAATATGGAGATATATGCATTTAACGAGTATTTAATTCATGAGGAGAATTCTAAAAGGAGCACAGGCTAACCAAAGAGAAATTAAATCAGTATTACCAAGGTGACTAATTCAATACAATAATAAAAAACTTCTTATTCATCGATTTTCTTTTTTAAAGATATAGCTAAATTTAGACTTTCTACTAATTCTGATAGACGGTTACGAACAGTTACTTCAGTTACTCCCGCAATATGGGCTATGTTTCTCTGCGTTCGTCGTTCTTTAGATAAAATAGAAGCAGCATATATCGATGCCGCGCATAAACCTACTGGAGCGCGACCAGAAGTAAGTCCTCTTCTCTCGGCTTGAACCATTATCTTCTTAGCTAATTTCTGGCATTCAGCACTTAGTTTTAATTCGGAAATAAAGCGACTAAGAAAATCTACGGCCTTGGTCGGGTTTAGGTTTAAATCTAGTTCTGACATGATAAACCGAAAAGATCTACCAATCTCTTTTTTATCCACTCGAGCAACCTCAGAAATTTCATTTAACGTTCTTGGTACTTTAAAACGACGACAAGCAGCATATAAACTAGCCGCAGCAACGCCTTCAATACTCCTACCACGGATTAAATGATTTTCAACCGCACCACGATATATTTTTGCCGCACTTTCGCGTAAATTCTTTTGAAGGTCTAAATTTGACGCCATTCGATCCAATTCGCTCAAGGCAAATGTCAAATTTCTTTCAGTAGCATCACTTATACGGATCCTGCTTTGCCATTTTCGGAGACGAAAAATTTGTCCTCGTAATTTTACGGGTATTTCTTTACCAAAAATATCCTTATTTTTCCAATCGATCATTGTACTGAGCCCTTTATCATGGATCATGTAAGTCATGGGGGCACCAGTTCTTGTCCTTTTTTTCTTTTGATCATTATCAAAAGCTCGCCACTCTGGACCTCGATCAATATTTTTTTCAGAATGGATTAAACCGCATTGTTCACATACAGTATACCCTCTATTTTCATCGAAGAACACGTTTTTTCCACATTCCAAACAAATATTCAATTCGGAATTTATTTCTTCATGCTTTGACTTACTCGTATCGTTCCAACCCGTGATAATTCTCACCTACTAGTGCCATGCTTTTTATTTTGATAACTTAACATAAAGATAAGAGTTTTTTTCAAACTCTTGCGATGATCCAGTTTTGATAGAGATAAATGGTAAATCAACTGGTCCGAATATGTCTTTTATTTTTCCTAATTCTCGATATTTTACATCAAAAACAGGTTTTTTAATTATTTTCTCGAATGAACGATTCCATTTCTTAGCACGGAAAATTTCATGCTTTTTTGATGAGCCTATATAAAGCAAAGACAATTTAACCCAGTCTGTCAAAGTTGTCAAAATCTCAAGTAGTTAAGTTAAACTATTAAAAGATAAATTAGGACTAAATATAAATATAACGATTTGACATGTAAAAAAATAATCATATATGGTTTTTTTTTTACTGTTTTCTTACATTTTTAAACTGATAAAGAACTAATTTTATACAAGATAAAAAAGAAATTAAGAAATACTATAAGATAATAGTGCTCAATAATTACTAAAAAAGGTAAAATGTTTATTTTCTAAAAAAAAAGTTCCAAGATCAAAAATGATATAACGAAAATGGATCACTAATTTACCAACAACCAACAAAAAAAAGAAATAAATTAATAATATTTTAAGGAATATTTAGCACTGGTCTTTTTGCAATTCATATTGCATCTTGCATTCACAATTATGGTTTTTAAGATCCAGCTTTGAAGGATCTTGGTGCAATACAAAGTTTTTAAGCATTTTTTTCATTGTTTCATTACATTCCTTTTTTAAACAATTATGAATACCCCTTTTGGTTCCAGCACCAGAAGGATCTGATACAATTCTACAATTTCGAAGTTTGGCACTAGAAATATTAGTTACGAGACAATTAAAGAGAGAATAAAACCATGGAGGGCGATAAAGGTTTTTATACCATAAATGTTCTATTAAAGAACCCTTTTGAATGTTAATTGGATTGATGGATATGGTATCTACACCCAAATCTAAGCAATAACGTATCGAATTCGCACAATCATCTATAGCACATTGTTCATTGAGGAATGGGGGCTTAAATAGCAAGTATGCTTTTATCCCAACATCCAGTTGTTTAGACATGAGAACTATCTTTTCAAAATCTTTAATTGGAAGCCCTTTATTTATATAGTCGTTTCTAACATGATCATTAGCACTTTCAAGCCCAATTCCGATTTCTACTTTTTTTTCATTTAACCCTTCTTTAATCTTTTCAAGTTTTTCCATGGTAATGTACTCTACTCTTGATTCGATAATTACTTCTTTAATTTTATCAATTTCATTAATGTAACTGTAAATTTCTTTTCTTACACAATCACTTATTTCAGAATCATCAAAAAAACTACCCGAATTAAATATTTTTAACACGTAATGGTGATCATCTTGTTCTATTGCCGATCTTTTATTTTCAAGCGCAATTTTAAACTGATTAATGATCATCTCATCATTTACCTTTATACTACTTGCATCTTGCACGTATCCACACATAGAACACCCTCCTTGTCTACTTAAAGCCCAATTACAGCCATTAGTTCTCAAAATGACTGTAAACTCTTTTCCTATTTCATTTTTAAGTCTATCCTCTTTAATCCAAAAACTCACGGGTTTATTTAGTTGTTGCTTGTTGTGAATTGTACGTTTTTCAAGCGCTTTCTGTCTTAAGAAATAAATTTTTTCGACCAATGGATTGTTGTTTTCACTTGAGTTTTTCATAAACTTTGACAATCCTTCCTGTTTTTGAATTTTTTATAAAATTTGATCCTACAAACATTTCTCCCACACCTATTACATTTTGTTTTTCCTTGTCCAAAATGATTACATGAGAATTGGGTAATAATTTTTGACCGAACTCAATGATTCCTGGTCGAAATAAGGTGTTTCCTTTTATTTTATCACCATCAAAAACGATAAAATTTGAGTCTTCAAGAAAGGGCTTTAACTCTACAGCTCCTTTTATTGTTAAAAATACTTGTCCAACATCTTTTCTAAAAACTCCTATCAAATATCTATTTTTTGCTCCAATTATGTGAATTTCATTTTTATTTCTTCCATGTTTAATATTCACGAGGTCAGAGGAATAATATGTTTTTAAATCAAAACCAAATTGATAATTTAAGATTTTAAAGAATTTTTTGATCCACGTGTTTGATTTATGGGAGATTTGTTCTATAACCCCGTCACTCTTAGAGATATTTTTACATGTATTGATTAAATATTCTAATGACTTTAATGATTCCTTGGAGGTAACGCTTTCTTCTATTTTTGAGAAATAAAATGTATTTCTTATTGTTTTTTGGGCTATTCTTACAATATCACAATAAGCCCCTTCAAGATGACATATAATTGGGATCCGTGCATCATATTTTTTTAACAATTCAATGAGCATTGAAGAAGTAATTTTTAATTCCTCATGATCCCATTCCCCTGTAACCGAAATATCATATGAATTTACAGGATATATATCTTCTAATTGTCTTGGAATTGCTCCCAAGGGTGAAGTTAAAATTATTTCTTGAAATTCTTGATGATCCGCAAATTTTTTAAGAATATTGTTAAATTTTTTATGTGATTTTGACGATGAATATGGTTTTTTAGCCGAACAAGGAAATACCAAAATAAGTTTCGTTGAAGATTCGGGTATAAATGATTTAATCGAATTTTCCCTGAAATATTGAAAATCTGGCCGAAAATAGGAAAGAGGTCCTAATGATTTAACGATCTTATTTTTTTGAGTGACAGGAGTATCATTTTTGATAAATGAAAAATATTCCTTGTCTAATATTTTTAGCAAGGACATTGAATTCAAGTCATCTAAAGTTGATTTTTCTACATAGGATCGAAAATCTTCCACGTGCAGGTATTGTAGAACTTTATTCATGGAATTCTTGGCAGTTATTAAATTGTGCAAGCATGTTAATTCAATTTTTCGGATTGATTTATCTTCAATCAAGGTACCTCCTTGCGTTTTTTGGCAAGCTACACAAGAACAGGGTAAGTATTTTATCTTATTTAAAGGTCGCATATACTCAAGAGTATCGTATAATTTTTCTGAAGCGAGATAACTCGAATAAGAGCAATCAATTATGTCATATCCTAAGTAGACCATCAGGGGATAGTTTTTTGGAACGAGTTTTCCTGAACCCATAATAACCAAATTATTATCGAGTTGTTCCTTGGCTTGTATTATTAAACTTCCGATCCTTCTAAACTTATTTAAATAATCAAAACTATCGTTAAAATCGATCAGGCAGATATTTTCATTGTTTCTAATAAAATAAATATACAAACCTAACAATTCAGGATAATTAAAAGTTCTGATCGAAGGGCCAAATTTTATATCAAGATTATTTACACATAATTTAGAAGCATTTTCCAAAAAGAATGTAATTTCAGCACGTGCAAATTCTTTATTTAGAACTACATTTGGACTGTTAAAGGGTATTATTGTTACTAAAGATTGGGAAGTAAATAATTCGATATTTTGATTTAGGAGTTCTTCAAATCTTTCAAATGTGCCAGAGTGACGATAAAAATAATTAGCATGTTTAAGATGATCTGTTAACACCTCGTCTTTTAGGAGATTGAGATCCGAAATAACAAATAATGATTGGTCTTCAAATTCTTTTATAAAGTTATCATCATGAAGGAGTGTGTAATTGAGAGGAAAAGCTACTGTAGGGGTTTTTAATGAATTTACAAACGTACTTGAGAAAGTAATTCGTCCTATACGAGATAGTCCAATTTTTTTTCTAATAAGGTTAAAGAAAATCGTCATCTGCAGATATGATGTATTATTTTAATTACAATTAAAATTTTGATATTCTATAGCTCATTCAAAATTATCAAAAAATCGATTTAAAATTTCATAGTAATTAAGGCTTCTGGGATTAATATTATAAACTTGCTCCCTTTTGATGGATCTCCTTGTAATACATCTTCAATCCATATCTCTCCTTCATAACTCTCGACTATCTTTTTTACCAAAGAAAGACCCAATCCCACGCCGCTTATGGTTTTATCTTTATTATATATTCTCTGGAATATTGTTTCTTTTCGAATGTCTTCAATCCCAATCCCGTTATCCCTGATGGAAATTATAATGAATTTTTTTTCATTGCGCGTTTCTCTGGTTATATTAATCTTAATTTTAATTATCTTTTTATCGTTATAAATGATGGCGTTAAGTAGGATGTTGTCAAAAATTTCATGTAAAAACTCGTTTGCATGACATTTTAACTCGTTTGAAACAGATTTTTTTTGGAAAATGATCTTTTTATGGGGAAACATGCTCTTTATCCTTTCAATTGAATCATCTAATACGTCAAATACGGAAATGGGCTCTAAAGGTATTTCACTGTTTTCAAGTAACGATAATTTTCTTATATTATTTACTAATTTTGCACCTCTATTAATTTGCATCTTAATAATATCCGATATTTCATTTAGTTTTTTATAATTATTTTTCTTGACCTCTAAATCATAAATTTCATTCGCAGTTTGAATACTCTGGAGGATATTATTAATGTCATGGGAAAATAAGTCTTTTAATAAGTTTGCATTTTGAAATGCCTCACGATATTTCGCTTCTGACTTTTTAATAGCAATTTCCCCATTAATTCGTTCAGTAATGTCTTCAAATGTCCCAAGCAAGCCCACAACATTTCCTTCAGTATCATGTAATGGAATTTTATTAGTATCTAACCACGCATGCTTTCCATCTGCTTGAAGTTGTTGTTCCATGATATGGAACTCAGCACAATTGGATTCAATCACTAGGGCATCCGTTTCATGTATAAAATCCACTTCTTCTTCCTGCCATACTAAATCTTTATCTGTTTTTCCCACTATATCTTCAGGATTGCGAACACCTGCGACTCGTGCAAAATTCTCATTACACCCTAAATAACACGAATTAATGTCTTTCCAAAAAATAAATTGAGGGATGTTGTTGAGAACCAATTGGAACATTTCTTGAGATTGTTTTAGAGCATCTTTGGTTTTTTTCAAATAGGTAATTTCAATCATGAATCCCTCGATTACATAACCATAATTAATATCTTTAAATAATCGGGCTGTAATTGATATAGTTTTTTTAATTCCACTTGGATTCGCCAACCTTGCTTCAAAATTGGATACAATACCAAATTCTTGTAAGAGATCATGTAATTTCTTAACCTGCTCTTCTTTGATATAATCTGTTAATCTAGTTTCTGTAATATCCTCCGCTCTTGTCAAGCCTACAATGCTCGCCATTTTATCATTAGCATTAATGATTTCATCATCTTCAATTCGAGAGGTCCAAAATCCTACCTGGGCTGTTTCATATAATCTACGATATTTCTCTTCTGAAACTCTTAATTTCATTTCATTATCTTTTTTATCAGTAAGATCTATTAGACTTCCGATAATTCTTAATTCTCCGTTAATCTCCTTTATATTTGCATATAAAAGCATGGGTAAATAATGTCCATTTTTATGTCTTAGTCTAAATTCAATATTTATTTGTTTATTGAATGTTACAGCGTTTTCAATTACTTTTAGAACGCGATCTTTATCTTCTGGATGCAATAAGTCATAACCATCCTTCCCAAATAATTTCTCTGGGTGATATCCAAGTATTTGATAAACCTGAGGGCTAATATATAAAACATTACCCTTTATGTCAACTTCTAGAATGATATGTACTATGCTATCTATGATCATGCGGGATCTTTCTTCAGATTGTTGTAAAAGTTTCTCCTTTTCAAGTGAAGTTTTTTCTATTTCTTTCTGATGTGTTATGTCTCTTATAATTCCAATAATATAGAGAGGTTTTTTACTTGCATCATTAACCATGCTTAAATTTACTGATCCTACAAATTGAGAACCATCCTTTCTCGTAAAAATTCCCTCTTTATCATTCAAGAATCCTTTTTCTAGTAATTCTTCAAAATATTGTTTAAATTTTTCACTATTATATTCAATAAGGAGATTAAATCCATTGGTACCAATAAGCTCATTCCATTCTGTCGATTCAAATCCAAAAAGACTCAAGAAACTTTCTGAACACTCTATTATCATGCCCTCTATATTTGCTATAGCAATGGCGTCTGGAGAGTTTTCAATTAATGCATCAAATAAGAATTCTTTAATTTTTAACTCTCCTCATCTTTCTTGTAAAAATAATCGAAAATAATCCTGCTAAGAATATTAAATAAATTTTTTAGTTTTAAATATATCTATAATAATCCATGGTATTGTATTAAAATTCGAGAAAACCTATATATCTTCTCATTTTTTTTCTAAAACATAAAATATTAACATTTGCTCTCTTTCATGAGTCTAGTATCATAAAGGTTATATTTCATTAAAATATCTAACTGGGCAATGCGGTAAACAAGGACATCATATGGACATTCCTCAAAAAAAATCTGAGCCGCTTTTTGTTTTACATGTTCTTTTGGTGGAGTATCACCCTTATTTTCATAAGTTAAAAGGCGTTCAGCAAGGTACCAACACAAAACATCATAGGGATTATTATCCTCTGATATGAAATAAGCTGCTACATTAATTTCATCAACTAAATCCTTATTATTTACATTCATTATTTTATTTTTTCGTTTTTTTTTTATTATAGTTAAGATGGTACTGCATCCTAAATAATATAGTTTTTTGTGTCTAAAATTTCTTCTCAGATTTCCTTTTGGAAAATTGTATAATTTTTTTTTATCCTAATTGAAAAATTTAAATATTCTCTCTATGATTATTTTAGTAATCAAATCGTTTTGGGATAAATTATGCAAATACCACCTTTAACCGATAAAAGATGGAAAGAACTCGTGATGGGAACTACTAACTTTGAATTTGAATTTTTGGCGATAAAAATTCTACTTTTTAGAATTAGGATAAATATAAAAAACAACAATTCCCTTGAAATTATTAATAAAGGTGCAGAGGAGCTACGCAACTTATTCCTGAAGACAATTCAACTACCAATAGCTCAGAGGGATTTGAAAAAGATTTTTGGAGGGGATGTGAATTAACCATGAAAAAATACTTATATGAATTGAGTGAGGTAAAGAAAAAAATAGAAACTGGAAAAATCTTATTGGTTGCAGGAGACGAAAAGTTATTAAAACAATTACCTGAAGGGAAATGGATCGGGGGAACGATTCCTTATTTTATGGCTGAAGGTGGAGGATTATCAACAAAAGATAAGGTGTATTTAACCGAACTACCTGACTATGTTGATGACGTCTCGATTAAGGTATATGACCAAAATACCATTTCTAAAATTTATATTGACGATCCAGAAAAAATTCTAAGCTTTATTATCATCCCCGCTTCCTCATCAATGCACTATTATTTTGCTTTAGAATCTCCAAAATTTGAAGGCTTTGCTACTCGTGCGTTAATAGGATGGATCTCCGGCATCCATCTTGATGATTTAGGGAATGCTACAGCGAAAATATTAGATGGTCGTGATCTGACTGTCTATAATGATCATGCAATCGTCATGCACGTGAAACTTCCTGAAAAAAAGTTTCCAGAAACAAAAATTATAAATATATTTGAGCAAGGAGATGGAGATCTTATTGAATTCCAAGAGGATGATTTTAAAGCCAAGGAAGTCAAGATAAATGGCAAAAAAAGAAATTTTGCTGATTATATTTTAAACAATAATATCGATATAAAATTACCCCTCGTTGCAAATTATGCTGGAGCAATGATTAATACTAGTTTTCAGGCGGTTGATGAAAAGGATAAAAGAGTTGACTTTTACGCACCAGTTTTTAAAAATGTTGAATATAAACAAGCAAAACCGGTAAATGATTATATTTCCGATTTTATTAATGAAATGCCCGATGAAACTGGTCAAGACATAATATTTTCCTGTAATTGTATTTTAAATTATCTTTATGCAGAATTAGAAGGAAAAAAAACGGGGTATTTCATGGGTCCTATGACTTTTGGTGAGATTGCTTATCAATTATTAAATCAAACCCTCGCTTATTTAAAAATATTGGATTTATA
>DXJM01000411.1 GCA_019057355.1 Promethearchaeota archaeon
AAATAAAAAAAATAATTAAATTAGATTATTATAAAAATGGGAATAAAGCTTTCTCAAAACCCAATACAAAGGCCATATAAAAGCAGATTATAGATGCGACTATTATTAGAGCGAGAAGAATTATTGTTCCATGAGTTTTTTGGAAAAAACCACCCGTTTCATCGATCATTTCTTGATTGTTTAGATATTTTAAACCTATTTTTTCAGGATGCTTAACTTGTAAAGTACCGAGAGGCATGAATTCACTAGCTCTTATTCTCACGTTATTTACCCATCTTTCATGAAAGAAAGATAAATATACTAGCGATACTAAGAATGGGATTGCAGTACACATGGACATTATTAGTAAAAACCATATTAAGGTCGTACTGTATACTTGAAATGCAACTATTGGATTTGTTATAAATTCAGAATATGATATTTCCGCTTCTCCAATTAACAATGCTGATGCAAATTGTTGAGATAAATTAAACACCAAGACTAATCCGAAAAATCCTAGAATCTTGCTTAATACTCCCGTTCTTAAATAATAGCCGATTCGCATTGTATCCTGATATTCGTTGATTCGATATGCTTGGGTATCTTCAGATATCCAAAATACAGGCATTACAAATAACAAGATCATTAGAGCAAACGGACCTAAATAAATTGTCATATCAATGATCATTTCTTCTATATTAAAATACATATCAGGATCATATGCGTACACTATTGTCCAAATATATGGGGCTATTAATTGTGCGATCACGACACTCATACCTAAACAGAGGAATAATACTTCAAGAACCCTCTTGATGAAAACTTTTGTATGAGCAAAATCACTTCCTAAATTTAAATCCACGGGATATGCTTCTAGATAATAAATATCTTTGGTTCTAAAGGGATATCCCAAGACAAGTTCAAAAGGTTTTGGTCTTTTTCGTTCAACTGTTTTTTTCAAATATTTTACGATGCTTTTGGAGGCAAAACGTGATCCAAATTGACCCCATGCTAATATAGGAATAAATGCGATTGCGAGAAAAATGAGAGGCACCCACCAAAAAAATTCTTCAGGTTTATATGGCAAGTTTGGATACATTACTTGATAATATAATCCGCTGAAATAGAAGAATTGGGCAAAGAATAATCCCAAAAAAAACACAATTAGTACGACACTATTCTTTTTTGGAATTATTACATCGAATTTATCATCAGCACTGCCTTCATACAAATGTTCGGATTTTCTCGTGTAAAGAAATTCTGATTTTATGTTGTTTCCAGATTTATCATCATTTTTTAAACTATTATTAGACATAAATTATAAAGTGGAATTTTTTATTTTTAAATTTATTTCAAATTTTAAAAGATTACAAATTCCGAAAAATTTATACTTTATAAATTCAATTCGAAGAGGAGTTCATTTATCTATGAATTTCCCTAAAATGGCCAGATTCAGCAAGGTGATCAATGGTTTCAAGGGGATATTTTCCTGTAAGGCAGGCCAAACAGAGCTGATCATCCCGAAAACCTATGGATTCAATTAAATCATTTATATTATTAAACAATAAGGAATCGGCACCAATCATTTTCCTAATTTCTTCTATGTAACGTTCACCATGCAATCTCATATTTCTTGCAGCAATTAATTCTTCCCGGGTTGGAAAGTCAATCCCCATGTAGCAAGCACTTATAACAGGTGGGCAACTAATTCTTACATTTACCGACCTTGCTCCGACACTCCTGATTAAGCTAACAATCTGCCTGGTTGTCGTCCCTCTTACAATTGAATCATCAATTAATATTACATGTTTTCCTTCGATTAAATTTCGTATAGGATTCAATTTCTCCTTCACGGCATCTTTCCTCTTCTTCTGATTAGGCATGATGAATGTTCTCCATACATAACGGTTTTTCATTAATCCCTCCATGTATGGTATTCCCGATTCCTTTGCATATCCTACAGAAGCACTCCTCCCAGAATCAGGGACAGGAACGACGATTGCATTGTTTTTAAAATCATCATCTTTTAGTAATGGATCATTTTTAGCTAAATGAATTCCTAAATTAACTCTAGCACCAGCAACAGAAATACCATCAATAACTGAATCAGGTCGAGCAAAATAGACGAATTCAAACTGACAACGAGCCGTTCTATTTGATTTTATTACCATTTCAGATTGGATATTTTTTTGATGGCTTAAATGTACGATTTCTCCTGGTTTAACATCTCTCAGAAACGTGCCATCGACGGCATCGATTGCACAGGATTCGGAAGCAATAAAATAGAGATTTCTCTTTTCCGATTTTAATTCTCCAATACATAGGGGTTTAAAACCTAAAGGATCTCTTATGCCATAGATGTCTCCGTTCGGGGTTAATAATATGAGTGAATAGGACCCTTCTAAAAATCTACTTGCGATTTTTAGAATCTCGACCCAATCTTCTGTTCCTAATGCAATAGATGCAATTAATTGAGCCATTACTTCTGTATCGGTGTTAGTAATAAAAACACGTCCCATATCATCCATCTTTTCTTTAATTTCATCGTATACAGGAATCGTTCCATTAAAAGCAATGGCAAATTCAACTTCATTGTTTTTATAGTGAAAGGGTTGAAGGTAATGATATGATGAAAATTCAGATGAACCCGTGGTGGCATACCTATTATGACCAATTCCAACATTACCCCAGAATTGGGATAATTGTTTATAATTTAAGACTTTTGAAACTAACCCTTTTTTTTTGTATGTATGAATTCCGCTACCGCCCGTGTATACGATTGATACACCCGTGGATTCTTGACCACGATGTTGCAAAGAAATTAAACCTTTATATAAGAGTTTAGATACCGAATAGCCCATATCATCACATGCAACGCCAAAAACAGCACATTGCTCAATGGGTTTATCTCTCATTTTTTTTATTTTTTTATTAGCCATAATATTATGATTGTAAGAGAGAATTATCACTATGTACAATTAAAATAAGTAATTATAAGTTTAATAAATTATTTGGATAATATAAAAGGAATTTCCTTAAAAGTGGTTTTTTTTCATAAGTGCTCGAAATGAGTGTTGGATATGAGAATATTGCATTTACTGTTTTAATTGGAGGAAAAAGTAGCAGGTTTGGTAGTGACAAGGGTATTTTTGAATTTTCTGGAAAACCATTTCTAGCTCATCAACTTGATATTCTATATAAATTCAATAAGCCTATTTTCATAATCGCTCATTCCAATGAGCAATTAAAAATATATAAACAAAAAATTTACTTTCATGACAACGTTAGGTTCCTTTTAGATAATTATATTCTTATAGATGATAAGCACATCAGAACCCCAATGATAGGCCTTTATACTGCCTTCAAGGAATTAACCGGATTAGGATACGAAAAAGCGTTTGCTTTTTCTTGCGACGCACCTTTTATTAAGTATGATGTCGTGGAGTTATTATTGGGTCAACCAACAGGGTATGATAGCTACATTCCAAGATGGAATAATGGATTCCTAGAGCCTTTATTTTCAATATATCCCGTGAAAGATGGTTTAAAAAGGTCCGAAAAATGCATTAAAAAGAAAGAATTTAAACTCGTCAACCTTTTGGGTAAAAATTGGAAGATAAAGTACATCTCTATAGAAGGTTTAATAAAACCTTTAGACAATAATCTCATCAGTTTTATTAATGTCAATGGTCCAATCGATATCGAGAAACTCGTAAAGTACTTTAGCAATTAACTATTTCATTACCATTTATTGAAAATCCTCCACATTATTGAGAACTTGGTTGACTTCTTAAATGATTTACCTATGCTTGTTCTGATATTCATTATTGATACCTCCATAAAAAATCAATTTTTGATATCATCTTAAAATATGATTATTATGATTAAAAAATAAGAGATTTTATTGATATTAAGAGCAATCAAGTTCGAAACAAGTAATAGATGTAAAAAAAGGCAAGATCAAATGCAATAAAAATCACGATGTATAATACCACCATGGGAGGAAGAGGGCTGGCATTAGTATTAGGAAATAATGGATAAATTGCCCCAAACAACATTGCGAGTATCCCAAATGTAGTCCAAAGCATGTTCATCTCTATTATTATTCTTATTTTCCCCCAATCAACACGCTTCCATGCGATAATAGAAGCAAAGCCAATTCCTAATATGGCCGCACCGAATAATCTTACCATGGTGGGTTCAGTCATGGGCCATGATATAATGAACAAGTAGCCTTCTGTAAAAAATATTAATATGATGCCGAAAGCCGTGCATGCAAAAGCATGTACAAAACAGACTAATTCTATTAGTTTTTCCTTATCTATCATTTTCAACCCTTTGTATTTGTATAGGACAGATCGAGCGGGACGAGCAGCGAGGAGATCGGCGCAACGACGCGTCGTCCGGGAAGGCACCGCTCAGCGAAGCCGAAAGGG
>DXJM01000412.1 GCA_019057355.1 Promethearchaeota archaeon
CTATCAAATATATAAATAAGAAAAAAAATTTGATGATGATCAGAATGACTTATGAAAATAACTTAAAGAAATACAGTGAACTACATAAATTATCACTTGAAGATCCTACCAGGTTCTGGGAACCAATTGCCGAAAATGTCTATTGGTATAAAAAATGGGATAAAGTTCTTGACGATTCAAATGCTCCTTTTTATAAATGGTTTGTTGGAGGAATAACAAATACTTGTTATAATGCTGTTGATCGATGGGTAGATAAATTTCCAGATAAACCCGCCTATATTTGGTATTGTGAATCTGGTGAGGAAGAAATAATTTCCTATAAGGAGCTATTCATCCGTATCAATAAATTTGCATCTATCCTTAAGGATTTAGGTGTAAAAAAAGGGGATAGGATTGTTATTTATCTTCCCATGATTCCTCAAGCAGCAGTTGCAATGTTAGCTTGCTTGAGAATTGGTGCCATCCATTCTGTAGTTTTTGCAGGTTTTTCGGTAAGATCCTTAGCTGTGCGTATTGATGATTCTGAACCTAAGGTTTTAATTTGTGCGGATGGTGGAAAGCGCGGTGGTAAGAATGTAGATTTAAAAGAAATTGCAGATAAAACATTAGAAAGTACTAGTTATAAAGTACCTCATGTTATTGTCGTGAACCGGGGTTTAATCGAACATAAAATGACTCAAGGAAGAGATTTGTATTGGGATGATCTAATGAATAAAACGCCCGATACTACTATATTAGAACCAGAAAGACTGGAAAGTACTGAACCATCTTACATATTATATACGAGTGGTACTACCGGAATGCCAAAAGGAGTGGTAAGGGATACAGGAGGGCATTTGGTCGCGCTCTATCATTCAATGAAATCAATCTATAATACTGATACCGAAGATGTATATTTCGCAACAAGTGATATAGGCTGGGTAGTGGGGCATTCTTATATCATATATGCACCTTTATTCAAGGGATGCACGTCCATTATCTATGAAGGAACTCCTGTTTATCCAGATCCAAGTGCATGGTTTAAAATTATATCAAAATATAGAGTAAATACTCTCTTTTCTGCTCCGACAGCATTTAGGATCTTAAGAAAGTATGAGGAAAAATATATCACCGAAAATGATTTGAGTTCCCTTAGAACGATTTACCTTGCTGGAGAACCCCTCGATAAACCCACGTATGAATGGATGAAGAAGATTTTGGGTGATGTAGACGTTATCGATAATTATTGGCAAACTGAGACGGGTTGGCCAATTCTTGCCAATCCATTTGGCATTGCCCCTTTAAAAATAAAGCCTGGAAGCCCTACAAAGCCAATGTGGGGGTGGAACTTGAAGATTGTAGATGCTGATGGAGAAAATGTTCCTAAAAACACCAAAGGTTTGCTAGTTGCGATTCCCCCGACACCTCCAGGCGTGCTCCTCACGATATACAAAAATGATGAAAGGTTTGTTAGCTCGTATTATGAAACTTTTAAAGGAAAAAATTACTTCTCGACTGGTGACTATGCTATTGAAGACGAAGATGGCTATTTTTTTGTATTGGGTAGAGCAGATGAAGTGATTAAAGTCGCAGGTCATAGATTAGGCACGGGAGAGATGGAAGCCGTTATTTCAGCCCATCCCGCTATAGCTGAAGTAAGTTGTATCGGCATTGAAGATGAAGTAAAAGGAGAAGTACCTATTGTAATGATAGTATTGAAAGAAGGAATCCAGGATTCAGATGATTTGGCAGAGGAAATCAAGACACTTGTAAGAGATAAAATTGGCCCCGTAGCCACGCCAAAAGGGATTTATTTTACAAAGGCATTACCCAAGACGAGATCGGGGAAGATTATCCGTCGAGCAATTAAAAGTATAGCAGAAGGAGCGGATCCTGGTGATTTAAGCACCATAGAAGACCCCTCAACTATTCAGAAAATAAAAGAAATGTTCAAGGGAGTTTAATTTTTTATTTTTTGTTTTTTCTCACTTGCTTTGTAGGTAAAAATCATAACTTGAATTTTTTGAATAAGTAAAAAATTGGACTATTAAAATTATTTAATTTACCATTTTATAATAATGCATATAATCAATGCTATTTGAAATAAAAAACTATATCAAAAAATCCTATAATAAGATTAACCATGAAATTAAAAAAAATTCTTGAAACTGTTGATCCTAACTTATTAAGAGTGTTTCTCCCATGGGCTTTAAGACATCCAAGCTCATTAAATCATTATATGAAGTTAGTTAAACCATTTTTAGATACATTGAACCTGAAAAGAGAATTTAAAACCAAAGACATTTTAGTTCCGCCATTCATGATCCTAAGCATTACGAGAAATTGTAATTTGAAATGTGCTGGGTGTTATGCTGCTGCAGTAGGAACGTTAAGAAATGACAACATAAAAAATCAACTTAATATTATTCAATGGAAAAAAATCATCAAAGAGGCTAATGAATTAGGAGTTTTTGGATACATTTTGGCGGGAGGAGAGCCGTTTCTTTACCCGAATTTATTGGATCTATGTCGTGAATTTTATGATCGGCTCTTCATTATCATAACGAATGGAACTTCTATAAAAGATGAACACTTCAAGATATTAAAAAAATTAAGAAATACCGTAGTGATGGTGAGCTTGGAAGGAGAAAAGGAAGTCACTAATGAACGTAGGGGCGCAGGTGTTTATGAAAAAGCTTTGAATACATTAAAAAAATTGAACAAGGCTGGAGTATTAAATGGTATCTCAGTGACTATCACGCAATTCAATTATAAACAATGGATGAATCCAGAATTCATTGATAACTTGATTGAACAAGGCATACGAATTGCTTTTTTTATTGAATATATCTCATCAAGTCCACGTGATGATGTCTCCTTAATGCTTACTTCAAATCAGAGAGCATTTTTTAGGGAGAAAATGTTAGATTATAGAGCAAGTAAAAAAATTTATTTAATTCATTCACCAGGAGATGAAGAATTATTCGGAGGATGCGTCTCTGCAGGAAAAGGGTTTGCTCATATCACGCCTTCGGGGGACTTGACACCTTGTCCCGTTTCTAATGTTGCCACTCACAATTTAAAAACCGATTCATTAAAGGATGGTTTCGCAGGGGATTTATTTAAATTAATTCGAGAAAATGAGTATTTATTAGAAAATGAAGGTACTCCTTGTGCTCTTTTTGCCCATCAAAAGGAAATTAAAGAGCTTGCTGGAAAAGTGGGTGCATATTTTGTTAATTGATAAAAAGAATTTAGAATTCTTTTCAAAAAAATAGGTTTTTTTCTTAATTTAGAACTAAAATGACCGCTTCTCCATCCGTGACAACTTCATTATTTTGATTCAAAACCTTTGTGTCACATTTAATGAATTTTAATTTTCCGTCTTTTTTAGTAAATTTTTCTTTTATTGTTGCCACGGCCGTTAAGGTATCACCAAAGAAAACTGGCTTAACAAATCTTACTGATTGTTCACCATATAGTATTCCAGGCCCAAATAACTCTACCCCAATAGACGCCGATATTAATCCCACGCTAATAACACCATGAGCTATTTGTTTTCCAAATATCTGTGTTTTAGCATATTCCGGATTCACATGAATCGGATTATAATCTCCAGAAACTTCCGCAAACTTCATTACATCGCTTTCTGTTATTGTCTTGGTGAATTTTGCTGAATCTCCTACTTTATAATCATCCCATTTAACAGGTTCTAAACTAGTCATAATATATCCTATTTTGGAAATTATTAATATGATATAAAGTGAATTGTAAAAAAAAGGTTTCTAAACAAAATAAATATCAATGATTTGCTTATTTTCTATTCTCAATTACTATTTTTTGGTGTGAATGGAATTTAAATGTTTTTTTAGCAAGGTCTTCCATTCGATTTTTTCTTCAGATAACCCTCAATAATTTTTTTAGCTTTCATATCTTAGTAGTAATTACTGAATTATTTTAAAAAAGAGGTTATATAGTTGCCCTTAGCTCAAATCTATGTATGGAAAGGATTTTCTGAAGAAAATATAAAGAAAGTGATTGGTGGAGTAACTAAAGTGTTTGTAGATTTAGGGATCCCCCAAGAAGCCGTAGAAGTGATAATTAATGAAATACCAAAATCACATTGGGGTATTGATGGGAAACCCGCAACTGAATCTCGACCTGGCGCAGGACCCCCTCAATGATTCACTATTATTATTTTTTTTCTAATTTATCCAAGATAGGTAAAGAATTATTAACTAATGATTATTGATCTAAACTATGGCTATAGAGAAACGTTTTCATTCATTTCTTTCTTCCAATACAATTGTCTTTATAATATTATTTATTTCCTCATCATTTATTATTATTTATACAATACCTCCTTTAAATAACATTGCAGTAGAATTAAGCTTTGATGAGGATAATGCTTATATATACCTTCAGGAACAACTGGATTTAAATACGACTCATTATCGGATTCCTGGAACAATGGGACGAGAGGATTGTGCCCAATATTTTGTATCAAAATTTCAAGCAATAAATGTAAATTTTTCTCGTACTATGCAAAATTTTACAGTTCATTCAACTGATTGCCAAAATGTCCTGTTTAAATTAAATGAACATAAAAAAAACATCGTGATATTTGGTGCTCATTATGATTCTCGGGCTAAAGCTACGAAGGATCCGGATCTTGATAAAAGGGCCTCTCCCGTGCCTGGGGCGAATGATGGAGCTAGTGGCAGTGCCGTTTTAATCGAGCTTGCAAGGATTTTATACCAAGAAAAGGAAAATTTAAATTGTCAAGTATGGTTCTTGTTTTTTGATGCTGAGGACCAAGGAAAGGATTCTGGAGGATATGGAATCGAAGGATGGGATTGGTGTGAAGGATCTAAAAAATTTACTCAAGACATTCATGCATTTTATAATTCAAGTGAAGAAAAGATTGAGTGCATGATTCTTTTAGATATGGTGGGTGGAAATAATTTGCAATTTATTTCTGAACAATATTCCACCTCATCACTGTTAGATGAATTATTTGATATTGGTCATGGATTAGGGTATATTTATGAATTTCCGTCAATTCGATCTTCCAGGGCTGTTCTTGATGATCATTATTATTTTGTGGAGTTAGGCATACCTTCGGCAAATATGATAATTAATTTCTGGAACAATCCTAATTGGCCTTACCATCATACCGTGAAAGATGACAATACCACGGTTTTTTCCCATAGTCTTGGAGTAACCGGGAGGACTATTGAACAATTCGTATATAACAATTATCTAATTACTGCGGCTAATAGTTATCAAGGGAATCATCCGTGGTATTTTGACCTTAACGCGTTAGATTCTGAAATAATGATTATCCTTGTAGTTATCAGTATTAGTATCATCATGCTAATGATTTTTCAGTATTTAAAGAATCAAAAAGGTTCTAAAAGAACATTCGAATTGCTAAAACAATCAACATGATTGATATTATAAACTGGAGGTATATTTTTGGTATTTTCTTTGAAATCTTGGCACCGCTAATCGCTCCTAAAATTGAGCCAATTCCTAATAACAATCCAAACATAAAATAAACAAGTCCAAACATGCTTTTAGCGATGGTATTATAAATTTCCGTTATAAATATTATTGATATGGATATTCCTGTTGAGTCATGAATAGAAAATCCTAAAATCATGTGAAGGGACGGCGTGTTAATGACACCTCCGCCGATTCCAATAAGGTTTGCAATAAAGCCTGCAAGAAGAAATAATGGAATGGATCTCTTAAAATTTGCTTTATAATCAACATTTTTTAAATTAATCTCACTTGTGGGCAAACCTGTATATTTTGATTTATTTTTTGATTTATATACCTTCTTAAACATCAATAAACCGGTAAGAATTAATACGCAAGCAAAAATTATCTTTAAGATTGCATTATCAATAGGTATTAAGATCTGAAATATAATAGTGCAGGTTATACTTCCTAAAATTGAAAAAAAACCAAAAATGAGAGTTAATTTCAAGCTTGTTCTCTTGTCTTTTAAAAATATGATAAAACCCGCTCCAGATGAGATTAAAATCACAAATATCGACGTTCCAATCGCAATATCCATTGGAATGCCGAGGAGTAGAACCAAGGTTGGAACATAAAATACGCCCCCTCCTATACCTGTAATGCTTGCAATATTACCATATATGAAACCAAGGATAAATAATAGAATTATTAATGCTATATCCGATTGCATGATAAGTAGAATTTATGCATTCATTATTAATTTTTTAGTTTTTCTTCATTTTCAAGGATAAATATTAACTGGATTTTTTTTTCTTGGATTATTTCGTGTTTTAAAACATAACCATGAGGCTCATAAAATTTTAGAATAAAATATTTCAAATAAACAGAGAAATTCAGGTTGAAAGTATGCGTTGCAACAAAAGATAATTTATTTTCATGAACATTTGAGTGAATTTCATCAAGCCAATTTTGAGCACCATAATAAAAAATAGCTCGATTAAGAATAGTAGTTAAGGATCGAGGTCTTATTATGAGAGGATCAATTTCTTGATTTAACCGTCGTAAAATGTAATTTTTAATGCCTTTAAGTGCTGTTTGGTACGAACTCTCCGCAAGTTCTTTTATGTTATCCTCATTGAGTCCATTAAATAGATATGAAAATTCACCTTTAGCAAAAAAGATCATGGGAGCAATCGAGTCATCATCTTTTCGAGCATATTGCAAGTAATACATCAGAGAATCTCTAATTAATTTGCTCGTGGAGATATTATATTGTTTGGAATAATTTTTAATATAATTATAGAGATTTTCA
>DXJM01000518.1 GCA_019057355.1 Promethearchaeota archaeon
CTGGGCTCTAAGTGTGCCTTAGTTCCTGCAGTCTGGTTTGGGAAGGGCGAGGAATAATCATGTACGGTCATAGCTCTGCTTCTTCGATGAGAAAGGAGCAGAAACTACCGATAGTTCAAAGAAAGTCTCAATTGGTTTTGCAAAAGTATTGTTTGGCCTACCAAAGCTACCTGACAAGATTCTCTCCCCAATTCTTGGAAGAATCAGGGTGTCAGAACACCAGGTCTATCGACACCCTGATTTTATCACTTCTAATATGGATTGACCGATATTTTAGGTGTTAAAAAATTGAGGTTGTTTAATTCAGGCAGAATGTGTTTTTAGAAGGTAAAGTTATAAACACTCCTCAAACATGATTATTTAACCCAGAGAATGGAAAAACAAGATTTTCGGAATATGGGAAAACCTTAAATAGAGTGATTGATAAGGCTTGTAGGGGCTCTGAAGTACCTTTGAGGGCATTTTGGTGCAAAGCAAGAGTCCGATGGCGGATCGCTTGCGACAAGCCACCAAGATAGAAGAAACATTAGGTATTGACAATACCTCATAATCGAATTATAGTTTAGTAAAATTCCCTCACGTGAACCGACCTTAATCAAAAATTTTTTTTGATGGGCTGATGAAGTAAGGGCACTGAAACTGCTAAACTAGGATGTGGTGACTGGTGCCCTTTTTTGGTTTGGAATGGGCCAAGCAAACGCTAACAGGCAATCTTGATCATCAACTGCCAGCAGAATAACAATGCGAGGGGGGATCATGAGCGAACCAGAGTACAACCGGCCTGATTTCAGTAGCAGTATTTCACGAGAAACACAAAATAATGAGCCATTTCAACAAGAGTGGCAAGTAATCATTCATACCCTGCAACAAGTGCAGGCTGACTACTCTCATGCTAAGAAGCAACTAGAACATGTCCACTACGCTTTTGGTGAAAGGGAAAGGGTCGCTGGCGAACAGCTTCGGTATCTATTAGATACAGTTACCACAGCGCCGACAAGAATTCATGGCAAAAATACTGGAAACAAAGTGGAATACAGTGCCTCAGAAATTCTTGTTCCCCCTCAAATGGTATTTCTTAGGGCCTACTGTTTCGGCAACTTCGAGGTGTATCTGAACGAGGAAAGGCTGGACAAGTGGTCCAGCCTTAAGGCAAAATCACTGCTAAAGTTTTTGATAAGTCGCCGGGGAAAGCCAGTTGCCAAGGATGTCTTGATAGAGACGCTCTGGCCTAACTGCGACCCTCAAGTAGGCAGCAATAACCTAAAGAGCGCTATCTACGCTATGCGCCAAGTCTTGAGGCAGGGCGAACTGAAAGATGATAACAAGACCAATTGTCCATTTGTGGAATTCTCGGAGGCAAGGTATATGCTTTCTCCAAAGCTTGGACTTTGGGTAGATGTGGATGATTTCAAACACGTGTGGGCGGCTGGGCAGCGGCTGGAGAAACATGGTGACATCGAAGAGGCAGCCAAACAGTACCAAGTGGCTGATGAGCTATATCGAGGCGATTATTTAGAGGACGAGCCCTATGCCGAATGGACACTACTTCGGCGAGAGGCATTGAAGGACATTTATCTTGCCGTCCTGGGCAAGCTGGCCAGCATCTCATTCAAGGCTAACGATTACAATAACTGCATCATGTACTCTCAGAAAATCCTGTCTAAGGATTCCTGTCACGAGGAAGCCTACCGATGGCTCATTCGCTGCTACGTTCGCCTGGGGCAGCGTCATCGGGCTCAGCAGTGGTATAACCTGTGTGTCGCTACTCTAAAAAGAGAGCTTGACTCAATACCCGACCGCAAAACAACATCTCTATATCATCAGCTATTAAATCAAGACCCCATTTAGTTACACTCCAGGAACTGCGTCTCCAATAACTCTTGTTCCGCGAGGAGAAATTACTGCCGCCTGCCTTCTGCACGTGAAAAATTGCCACCTATATTTTCTCCGCTGCAACTAGCGTATATCCTCGGTTTACCGGACATTTACTCCAATTTTACCGATAATTCACCGTCAGTAATTAATATTTTTATGAAGATTACGCTGGAGCCTGGCGGCAGCTTGTATTGATTTTGGAGCCGAAGTTCCTTATCGGAATTTGGGTCGAGTTATATCTAAACAGGATATAGCCAATGGGGTATTACAACTCTTTCGTGGTTAAGATCTGGACGGAGGACGGGCAGAATTTGGCAAGAGGATATGTACAACACGTAGGGACACAGGAAAGTATTTATTTTGCTGACTGGGAAAAGATGGCTAATTTCATGCTTAGCCATCTCAATTGGCATGTAAATGGGGAGATGGGTGTAGAAGCCAAGCCACCACTGGCTAATCCGCGGGGAGACGATTCAAGCCTATGGGAATAGTCCTAAGGTGTGCTTTCAGTAGCAATTTGGAGTACCTGCTAGCCGAGCTGAGCAGGGTTGACTTGAAGCTGCGTCTCCAAGTCCTGGCGGCGCATTCCCGAGACAAGTTCTGGAATGGAGATGAGCTAAGAGGGCTATATGTTTCCGAAAATGAAGTATCGTCTCTTATCGCCAATGGCTTCACCTGTGAACAGAAGGATATTCCCTCTGTTTCAGATAATCCTAGCTATCAATCGCTGAGGGAGGACTTAGCACAGCTGGAGAAGCAGATCGATGAGAGAAAAGCGGAAAGTCTTCACCAAGGTGGGGAACTTCGCTTAGAACGGTTAGCAGATAGGTTCGCTTTGACCTCCTTCGATAAGGATATTTTGTTGCTTTGCCTGCTACCGGAGCTTGACCTCAAATACGAAAGGCTCTTTGGCTACATTCAGGACGAC
>DXJM01000413.1 GCA_019057355.1 Promethearchaeota archaeon
AGTCAATATAATTCATTATAACTGAATTTAAATGAGTTAATTTGCATATGTTTAATATCTAATTAGAAAAGTGTCTTTTTTTTCTAAATAAATGTTTTCGAGGATGATCTTCTAAATTGGTAGATCTTGGACTAATTATTGATAAATACCATTTGGAACGAAAATCTAGTGAATTCATTAATTATTTAAAAACTAAAGTAAATCTGACTATATATCTTGAAGAGGAATACTTGCTTAACCATTTTAAAATGGATTTTAATGAAAATCTTTTTTTTGTCAAGGGAAAAGGAGATATTATATTAGCTTTAGTAAAAACTATAGAACATGAAACAACAATTCCAGTAATTAATTCATACAAAGGAATATGGACAACATTTAACAGGTTTATGAATTCTACCTTGTTAAAAAAGGCTGGAATTCCCGTTCCAAGATTCAGTTTGAATCCGGAAAATATAGTTCCTGCTTTCAATGAACATATTGTTAAGAATATTTTAGATCAAAAAAATTATTCATTTATGCCAAAAATAGAAAGATTAAAGGGAAATTTGCAAGTTAAAGATCTAAGAGCAATAAGTGAGAAAGAATTGTTTTCTAACTATTTTTTTTATCAGGAGTTTATAAAAAGTAAATGGGAATATAAAATATATGGAATTGGAGAGGATTTATTATTTTACAAACAAATTCCTGTATTGATAAATCCTAATAAAATGGAAAGCCGAAAAAAAATAGATGAAATACCAGAATTAGGAGAATTGGTAATTAAAGCCATGAAAGTATTAGATTTAAAGATTACCTCTGTAGATTTTTTAAAATCTAAAGATGGTGAATATTTTTTAACAGATATTAATTCATCTCCAAATTTTAATTATATTGAAAATGGAGCCAAGATCATTGGAGATTATCTTATATCAGAAGCAAAAAAATGAGGGGAACTAAAAATAAAAATTGGAATTCTCTCTAAACGTAAGAATTTATTTACAGGAAGGATGAAGCAATATTATGATGATTTAGGACATGATGCTAAAATATATACTACTGATAATTTATGTATTAATAATAATTTGTTTAAGAACGATTTTTTCATACTAAAGTCAAAAAAACTCATTTATTTGTATGCTGGATTCTTCTTGAAAGAAAATAATATTCACATATATCCTGATCCTTATTTAACATTCAAACATAAATACCGGATTGAAGCTTATTATTTGATCAAACAAGCTGGATTGATATCACCCTTGTTTTATGTAGGCAATAAAGAAGCGCTAAAGAACAACCTTAAGGAAAAACACTTACCTCTCGTTTCAAAGTCACTCATGGATTCAGGGAGTAAAGATGTCAAAATAATAAGAACATTCGAAGATTTGAAACAATTAGATGAGAATGTTGTTTACTTTGAACAGTATATTAAAGGAATCCATTATATTATCTATTTTATAGAAAATGAAATTTCTGTCTGCGAAAAACCCCCTTTAAGCGATGAACATGCAGAAATGAACGAAATTACACCTACAAGACAAATGAAAGAAATCATTAAAAAATGGAGAGAAACACATAATATTAAATTTGGTCATTTAGATGTCATTAAAGAGGAATTGAGTGGTAAAATTTTTGTTGTTGATCCTGGAAACTTTCCCGAATTTACTAATTGGAGGAATAAAGAAGATCCATGCCCAAAAATATGCAGTATTATCATGGAGCAAGTAAAACAAATGAAAAATTCTGAAAAATATATCTAAAGGACCAAAAAATAGAATGCTGAAGAGAAAAATAAGTTAGTGAAACGAATGAAGTATTGCCAAACATGCTGAACACCAAATAAAAAAAAGATCTAAGAAGAATCAATAACAAAAAAAGGCTTATTTTAAATATTATTAATATAACTTTCAGAATGAATTCAGATTAAATAAAGATTGATCATTTTAATCATGATTGTGGTCATGTTCCTTGTTATAGTCATCTACTTTTTGCAATACGGAATCAGAGGGAGATATTGGAATGGACATTTTTTCATAAATCTCTACGAACTTGATATCTCCTATCTCATCCACCATATGATTATGCAGATCCATGGCAAGTCCAAATTTTATATAAGTAAGATTTTGAAATAAAAACATTTTGGGAATGATGATTTCCAGAGATTTATCGCTCTTTTCATAGTTAATTTTAAAATCTTCAACATTTTCTTTTGGAATTCCCTTATTAATCATAAAATACTTGATTTTATCCTTAAAATCTTCGATCTTATCGATTACTTCTATATTATAATCAATACTTTGTCCCGCTAATGGATGATTGTAATCAATGATCACCTTTCCTTGCATAATATTTGTTACAGTACCTCTTTGTCCGGTGCCTTTTTTAACAAAATCCTGTCCTAATTCCGGATTTTTGCCTTCATTTAACTTTTTAAATTTCGCTATTCCTATCCTTTCAATTTTACTTGGATCACGTTTTCCAAATGCTTTATTTGGAGGAATTCTTACAGATTTTTTTTCAAAAAAATTCATTCCTTCAAGGGTTTCTGTGAGACCCTCATTTAAAAATCCTGGTTTACCAACAATTACAAATTCTGGTTCATAATATCCATGTTTAGCGTTTTCTTCATTATAAATCCCTGTTTTTTTTGCGTCTTCTTCAGATGAGACTTGAAATATCCTGCCTTTCTGATTTTTTGCTGTTATTTTGACAAGGACGTAATCATCTTTTTCAATTTTCTTTCCTTGTAATGATTTTTTCTTATCTTCTAATTTCTTCAATTCTTCTTGGATGTTTTTCTCATCTTCAGTATTTACTATCGCATTATTTTTATTATCCTTTTCTGAAGTTTGTTTTTCTTCTAATAACTGTTTAGCGCTTGCAATTAGTTTTTCTGCTGTTGCTTGACCTACGCCTTTAAGTTCAGTTAAATCCTCTACTTTTGCCTCAGCAAGTTTTTCCACTGAATCAATACCTGCATCTTTAAAAACAGTAATTTTATTACCTAACCCTTTTATGTCTTCTAATGTCGGAGTCATTTTAATACAATCTCGATAAAATATCGTAATTAAGCTATAGTTAATTGAGTTTTTAAAAGGTTAATTGCTTATAGATTTTTCGTTTTTTTATACATTATGAAACGGGCTTATAAAGAATGCCTAATTCATCCGCATAATGTCTTACTTCTTCCATTTCATCAGGTGTAGGTCTTCGATTTATTTCAGGATATTCATAACTATGATATTCTGGTCTGTATTGACCCATTATATTAACCACGCATTTGGGGACTTCTCTTCTGATATGGTCTAAAATAGGTTTAGAGCAACATTCAACATGATTGGGTAATACTAAGTGCCTGATTATTATTTCACCGCTACCTTCATCGTGGATTCTTTTTAGATTCCTTGTAATAATTTCAAAGTAATTTTTTGCATTAGAATATTTTTCAGCACATTCACTAGAAAACTTAAAATCAGGTAACCAAAAATCAATGAGATCGATTATCAATGAAAGAGCCTCATTGGTCAAATAAAAATTTGAATTCCACAATTGACACGTGTTAGCTTTTTGATAGTTTAGGCTACCTATAATTGTATGAATATTGGGAATGGGATCCCCGCCAACATAATTTATGTTTCGAGCTCCTTTTTGAGCTAGGTTTTCTGCTATATTTGCTAAACTCTTATTATTCACTTTTTGGGATATCTCCTCAATAGGTCTTCGTCCTTTCCATATCTGTGAGATATCATAATTCTGGCAAAAAATACATCCAAAATTGCATCCTTGGAAAAAAATAGTACCAGAAGGAACAAGTAAGGCTTCTTCACCATAATGGAGAAAAGCTGAGGATATATAGGAATCCTTTGGAACCATGCAAAATCCTTTTTCATCTAGAGTCCGATTAATACCACATTTACGCTCACAGAACATGCAATTCTCAAGGTATTTACGTGCGATATGTTCAGTTAATTTTATATAAGAATTTATTTTTACCTCACGTTTCTTGAGAATATCTAAATCGTTATCTAAAAGCTCCTTAAATTCCCTAGATTTTTCCTCTAAACGTTTTTTCAGGATCTCTAAAGAATCGTCTGGTGAAAAATCACATTCAAGGGACTTGGCTACTAAATAACGGGCTAAATGGGTTCCATCTAAAATCCCCTTATAGTTAGAAAAGCGGGCTAAGATTTCGTGATTATCCCATACTGATAATGTATCAGGTCTAATAAATCTAAAGACCATCGTTAACCTTATATAATTTTTCTTTATTCCTCAAAAGTGAGCCATTTAACTATATTTTCTACAAATCTGAGATTATCTCCCGCGTCTAATCCAAAATCATTGTCTTCTAATAAAATATCTGAAGATCCTAGCGTGATTGCCCTACCATCATAAAATCTTGACACAACGCAGATTGGTACCGGTCCTATAGTCCCTCTTTCTTCGTTAGAATACATAAATTCCGCTTTTTCAGAAGTATTGATAAGATCATCAACATCCTCAGTAAGCGTGAAAAAAGTACAATTAGGAAACACTAATTCAGAAACTCCATCCATTATTGGATGAGAAAAGAATTCGGTAACTAACACGTTTTCTCTATTAACTAAAAAATTCGTACCTGATTCGAATATTGTCCCCTTCCAAAATCGCCTCACCCCAGTTATTTTATACAATACTCGAATAGAGCCTTGTTTCATTGAAATATCATTATCTCCACCAGATCCGGAAGTTAGAAATAATCCACCACCTTCCCCTACGAATTTTTTTATAGCTGCTAATTCTTCTGGAGCAAATTTGTCCTTTTTCCCGTCTTTTTTATGTTGTATATTACCAATAAACAAGATATCTGCATCTTCAAGTTTATCGAAATCTATAGGAGCTTCATTTTTATCGATATAATCAATGCTATAATCATCTTCACTCAATGAGTCTTCAGGAAATTCTATTTTTTCTCCATGTGATAAATCTACCAAAATTTTATACGACATTTTGAAATTTCACTTTCTTCTGTTTACTCGAATTTCAATTTAATGAGGATTACTTAAATAGAGTATCGGAGTATTATATGTTTAAAACAACATCTCACTAAAAAAGTTTATCGAAATCATCTCTTTTAAACTTTTAGTTTATTAAAAAAATATGAATGCTTACAAGCGAACTAATCCTAAAAGGGTTTAATAAAAAGAATTATTGTTTTATCGAGATAAACTCCCGTTCAGCAGGACCGTCTTTTTTAACCACGACAATATCTATTCCATTTCCAGAAGCCATATCACGAATAATAGATGAGGTGATTGCTTTTTTTACTATTGATTTCCCATCATCAATGCTCAATTCATCCTTATACCTTGCTTCTAAAACACCATACGAGAAGTTTTGACCACTTCCAACAGCACAGTACTTTTCGGGCAATATTGATCCATAAGAACCTATATTGAGAAGAACAGGACCTTCTTCTTCGGTAACTCCACCGAGAATATGTCCAACTTCATAAGGGGTCATTTTATTTTGATATAAGATATTAGACAACATCCGACCAGCTGTATTTATTTTAATTTTTTTTTCTTTATCCAATTGATATAATGTAGTTTCAGCTTTTAAGATATCTATTAAATATTGAGCATCCGCAACTGATCCAGCGATTGTCATCCAAAGATGTTCTTGTATTTTATGGAGTTTTTCAGCAGTCTTACTTGCAATAAAATAAGCCATGGTTGCTCGTTTATCTGTTCCCAAAATTACTGCATCCTTACAAGTCAATCCAATCGTAGTTGTACCAGTTTTAAAATTATTTGAATATCCTTTATGAGTATATTCATTAGATTCGATAATTTTAATATCGGGAGGGGGCATGAATTTAGGGTTAAACGTCTTTAATTCATCATTTCTCATAAGTAGAATAAACTCTTATTGTTAAAAAATTTTTTGTAAGTACTAAGTTTTTTGATCACTTGATAAGTCAAAAAACGTTCTGATCAAATGAAAAACATGCGTTATTTTTATCTAAATCTATTATTCAGATGCAGGACGTTTTACAAAAATAGAAAGAATTGTCTTTAACAAGACAAAAACGCTCCTAAATCGATCTTTTTACCGGAAAAGACCAAATCGAGTAATTTATCAAAATCTTTCCCATTTAGCTTGCATGTCATGTACAACGACAGGTAAACGACATAGTACCGCATGACCTCAGGACTCTTGAATCCGCCCGAACGCTTCCGCTGGACAACAAAAGGGCGGATCTGTCGTTCCGCTTCGTTGTTATCAGGCGGCATTCCTTCGTACTTCAAGTAGGTAAATAATAATTTTTCGTATTTATCACATCGATTCAAGAGCTTTTCTAAGTCTCCCTCAACCACGCCTTCTTCACGTAATTTAAGGATAAGTTCTCTCAATTTCTCCTCTGCCTCTTCTTTCGATAACCGCTTGGATTTGTCCGTTTTCCAGCCGAGAACCGTGTGCTTGAAGGTTGCCCGAAAAAACGCTCTCAAGTGAATTGCTTGATTCAGGCTCTTATTATGTTGAGCACGCCGCGTTTTTAGCGTTTTCAGCTGGGATTCGGTTAATAGTTCGATCTTTTTCGGACGACCCCGCTTTTTAGAATCATCTTCAGAATTCTCTTCTTTTTGCGCTGATTCCTCGTGCTTTTCTAATTTTTTTTCGATACGCTCATTTTGCTTTTCTAATTTAACGATGAGCTCGATAATGTCGCTGAGCAAGTGTCCCAGGCATTTTTGCTGCTCGACGTCTTTAAATTTATTATAGGCGCTGAAAAAATCCGAAATTAACGTGCCTTCAAACCCATCGAGGATGTGTTTCACGCTCTCATGGCCCCTCGAGGTACTTTGGACGTACAGCACGAAATTGGCGCAGCACACCACCCATAACCACCAATTCTCTCCCTTCATCGGAAGCCCTGTCTCGTCCACGTGGAGAAGTGCCGATGTTTTTACTAACTCTTCTAATTGCTCGTATAACCCTTCAATAACATCAGAAAAATCCTTGAACCAACCAATAATGGCAGGGACCGTTATAGAGAATTGTGACCCAAAATGAGTGGAGAGATCTCTAATGATGAATTCATAAGGGAGCTCCGTGCGAATGCGCCTGCTGCTGATAAAACTCACCAGAGAAAGCCCCATACGTGCATTTTTCAGCCAGCCCTGCCCCGGATACACCCAACACCCGCACACCGCCCCGTAGGGAAACACCGTAGATCCCGGCGGGCGCCGGCACCCTAAAAAAAAAAAACCAGAACC
>DXJM01000414.1 GCA_019057355.1 Promethearchaeota archaeon
AAAAGAATTGCTTATGGTAATATCTATGTAGAAAATCTCTCAACTGTAAATGGTATAAAAAATATAACTAATATTTTAGGAAAAAGATCTTTACTCCATATTTCCTTATTTATAGATTAATTTTCGATCTATTATTACAAATTAAATAGAGGTTTAATATGAAAAAGCAACTTGTCTCTTACATTTAAGTTGTATTTAGTTCATGTTTTAGTCTTAACAAGAACATCTATTTTATTTTTCTTGGACTTTAAAAGGTCCATTGTGTCCACCGGTCTAAAATCTTCAAGATTGCACACCCAGCAAGATAAATTTTCATGATGATTTATGCCTTCACAATGACAACAGGCTTTAAACTTGCTAGAATTCGAGATTATCTTTTTTACAAGATAATATCCTTCCTTTTCTTTTCCCAGTATTCTTTTCCTTCTTAGATGTTCTATTAAGTATTCAAATAATTTTAGCTTCACTATCGTTCTCCCCGTTGTTTTAAAATCATTACCGCATAAAATGCTTGAAATAAGAATTAAAGAATCAATCATTGGAGTTTCAATGTTAAGAAACGATCCTAAGGAAGAAGTTGGGACAAGACCTGTTGGAACATCTTCTGTAAAATATCGAGTAATGAGTTGATCAGGAGCATTTATATCTCTATAAGCATCGATTTTTTGGATTGTCTCATAAACTGAAGTTGCATCTACATTATAGCATTTTTTAGCCCATTTATGAAACCTGAATTGCTTTAATCCTAACTCTCTAAAGATATCATTGAGCTCTGACTCTATTTTTTCAATTATCTTGCATACTTTTGAGGTAGCACCTTCTTTATAAAATTTAAACTTTTTGCCAAGATCTATCATTCCTGTATTTAATAAGGTTATTGCCGGATGTATGATCATTCCAATATTATTTAATGTTACTTCTAAGTAATTATCTAGGGGTGTAAGCTGAGGGAAAATATCTTTTAATTTGTCGTGAATATAATTGGTGTCACTTTCGGGAAACGCTGAAAAGGTGATTGAATCTTTTATTTTAATTATGTTGACTTTATTTTCAGATAATTCTCTCGAAGTGAAAAGAAGAGTTTGAGTTTCACCTACTAATACATGATCCTTTTCTTTTTTTTCAAGAATTCGTTTGAATTCGACAGAACCAAATGTTCTTCCAGGATTTAGTATGATGGTTTGATCGAATGTTAGAAAAGGAGCGATCTTTTTAGCAAGTTCACGGTGAGCCGAAGCAGGAGTAACGATCATTATAATATCACTATCTTTTAGAGCTAATTTTAAATTATGGGTAGCTATATCCACTGGAAAGAATCCTTCTAAGGCACCTATTGCTTGGATCCCTCCTTTTCGCTTAATATCACTTATTCTTGAAAAAGAGCGGTTATATAGAGAAACCTGATATCCTTTAGAAGATATATAAGCTGCGAACGCTTTCCCTCCAGAACTACCCCCTATTACGCAAAATCTCACTCGTTTATCCCCTCCTTTATTCCAAATTTCTTTTTAAATAAGGGATTTGAAAATCCATTTAAAGGATTTTTCATGAATATATTCTTCATTCTTTCAACTTCATTAATGACTTTACTTTTAGAATCATCCCAAGTATAGCAAGCTCCATTAATGAGCTTAGTCTTGATCTCTCCTAATGCATATTTGTTTCCATTCAAGTGTGGCGCATCAAATATACCATATTCCACGATCCGATTTAATACTTCATAATTTGTATAGGGATTCCTTTTTTCGGAGGGATATTTTGCTAATTTTGGGATCAAATCTACTATCTCTCGTGCTTGAGCTATTAATTCCTCTTTTCTAGCTTTTATTTTTTTATCAACAATATTTAGAGTGCTAGAATAGATTCGATCAATAATTTGGTCAACAATATTACAACTTTCAATTATTTCTTCTGGACGAGCAGCGTGGTTTGCTTCAGAAAAATTTACAACGTGAATGATATCGGGTTTTATAGTTAATTGAACCATAGTGGCCGCGGCTAATTGACCTTTTGCTTTATTTAAATCTAAAGGAAAGCTTGTTAGCCCAGTCCTCACTTGTTTTAATACGGAAAAGGATTCATCGGTTAATGTTTGGATTAACTCGTCCATTGCTAAAATTTTAGCAAGATCCATGTCAAAAGAACTTGATGGAGGTGTATTGAACATGTATTGTGCGATGTAATGCTTGACCCCTAATTTTTTAGCTATTATCCCACAGAGGTATGCATCTGCCACAGTAATCGAATCAGGTGCATCTCTTAGGCTCCAATGATGAGGGTCGTTGATTTCTACAGGAATATCCATATCAGCATGCCATTTAATTGTTTCTAAATGTTGTTTTATAGATTCTTTTAATGTTAAAGGGCCCCTTCCATCCATTTGATTAAACCAAAAAATAGGAATTGCTGCCCAAGAATTCTGAATGGTTTCCCTGTATAATTGTGCTAATTTTATAAAATCACGCGTACCAGCATAGATTCTTAAAAGTGGGTGGTTTCCAGTCAAACGAGCTTGGTGTAATTTTTCAAAATCCTCTCGAGACCTTAGAGGGACCCCTCCAGCACCGGATAATTCTCGTACTTGTTGATCTGGATGAAAATAATTTGACTGAGTATTTTGATCGGGAGCTATAGAAATAATATCTAAGACTTCCTCCCTTGCTATCTCTTGTATACCTCTTAATGTATCTTCCAAATTGGATAATCCAAAATGTGCTCGTAGAACGGGATAAGGTTTTTTCCATTCAATTCGTGAAATTAAATCCATTGGAATTTTTCGATCATCTGGTCGATCATGAATTTCCCCTTTTAATATAGTAAGAACCTTATATCTTGATTCCCCTCCTATAAAATACCCGTTAAAAAGTTCATGTTGTTTAGCTTGCTCTACGACCTCTGGAGTCCCTGCAAAAAACAGTCTTATAGGCTTGATTTTCAGTTTTTCATACGTATTTTTAAAACTTTCTAATAATGGGTGTACAGTGGAAGGAGTCAAGCGATAACTCAGTCCAACAATTTCAGGATTAGTTTTTTCTATTTCTCCAATAATCGTTTGTATTGGAGTAGCAGGACCTAAAAAAATACATCTATAACCAAGTTGGGTTGCAATACTCATGAAATTATAAGCTCCCGCAACATGAACACATTGCCCTATGCATGCTAGTATTATATTTTTTCCTTTTTCCCTTTTAGAACGATTATTATTTGTATTTTTCATAAAATCCCCTCCTTTCTCGATCAATAATGATTAGGGCAACTTCAAAAGATATTTTTTAGGTTAATCTGTTAAAAACGGACAAATCCTGTCTCTTAGTTTGATATAATTCGATATTATTTATGGTAGAATTTGTATTTTTAAAGAATTTATTTCCTTTA
>DXJM01000038.1 GCA_019057355.1 Promethearchaeota archaeon
AGAATAAAAAATCATTATAGTAAATATTCATACTTTTATTTATCAAGTGAGAAAAATAATATGAAAGCATTAATAACAGGAATTACAGGTTTTGTTGGAAGCCACTTGGCAGAATACCTTTTAAAAAAAAACGAGGAAGTGTTTGGAACATTTCGTTGGAGGAGTCCAAGAGATAATATTGAACATTTACGGGATCAAATAATTCTAAAGAACTGTGAATTGCGTGATGCACATTCTGTGAACCAATGCATAAAAGATGTACGTCCAGATGTAATCTTCCATCTTGCAGCACAATCTTATGTCCAATCAAGCTTTAATGAACCCGCCGCGACTTTAGAAACTAACATAATAGGTACTCTAAATCTTCTAGAAGCGGTGAGACAGAATAAAATTGATCCAACAATTCATATTTGCTCATCATCAGAAGTATATGGTCAAGTTAAAAAAGAGGAAGTTCCTATAAAAGAAACCAACAATTTCAGACCTGCTTCTCCTTATGCGGTGAGTAAAGTAGGAGAAGATATGATTTCGCTTCAATATTTTCTAAGTTATGGTATAAAAACTATAAGATCTCGAATGTTTACCCATACAGGACCTCGAAGAGGGGAAGTTTTTGTAGTATCAGCATTCGCGAAGCAAATAGCAATGATAGAATTAGGAATACAGAAACCTTTATTAAAAGTAGGGAATTTGAACTCCGTTAGAACATTTCTTGATGTTAGGGACGCCGTTAAAGCATATTATTTATTGGTAAAAAAATGTAGACCAGGTGAAGTTTATAATATTGGGGGAACTAGAACGATGGAAATTGGAGAAATGTTAGATATAATGATATCACTTAGCTCAATAAAAGGTCAAATTAAACTTGAAGTTGATGAGTTATTGCTTCGCCCTTCAGATGTGACCCTTCAAATACCTGATATTAGTAAGTTTATAAATGAAACAAATTGGAAACCAGAGATTCCCCTTGAAAAAACATTAGAAGATACTTTAAACTATTGGAGAGAGCGATTAAAGACACGAGCGCCCTGAGATCCAGTATAACATGCTATTTATTTTCAGCTTTCTCATTTTTTACTTGCCTATACTATTATTAAAAAGATAGGTTTTTTTTAATAAAAGAATTGTTTTTTTAAATCAAGGAGCTTTTATATAAATAATATTACTAATAACAAACTCTGCTTTTCATAACTATCATGGTTAAAACTAAATTAGATATTGGACTCTTTAGCGCGATGTACAATCAAACAAATGGTACCGCTCATTCTGTCCGTTTTTTATCCGAGGCTCTCGCAAAAACCGGACATAACGTGTATGTTTTTGCTCCTGCAATTTCCAAAAATGATAAAAAACCACATAACCTGCACTTTTATGATCTTGGTGGACTTAGAATCTCTCCAAAAACAGGATTTGTGCTAAGCTTTCCCTTGCATAAATATTTTTTCTGTAAACATGATTATCTTGACATAGCACACATACATACTCATGCAACGATAGGTGCCATGGCGATAAATTGGGCAAATTATTTAAATATTCCAATGATTGGTTCCCATGGAAGTCCCTTGCAATTTTATGCGTCTCAATATATACCATTAGTAGGAAAAATTCTCACTAAATTTGATTTGGCTTGGCGTTATGAAAGGTTCATTCTTGATAAATATGATATGATCCATGTCCCCGGTAAATCCAAGAAAGAACAGTTAAGAGAACAGCGTTTTAAGGAACCTATTGTGTGCTTGACGAATGGAATATCAGAATATTATTATCAACATATCAAACAAAATGGTATAAAAGATAAATATAACTTAGGTGATAAAAAAGTCTTATTATATGCTTCGCGTTTTTCTCCCGAAAAGCACATGGTTAGAGTAATTAAAATATTTAAAAAAATTCGCAAGGAAGTTCCTGATTCTCACCTATTGTTAGTTGGGAGCGATGGTCCCTCGAAAGAGCCCGCTACAAGATATATAAAACGACATAGGATGAAGGATTATGTCACTATCGCAGGACGAGTACCTTTTAACGATCTTCTTAAATTATATAATGCTGCCGATCTTACCTGTTTATGGTCATGGGTAGAGGCTGAAGGGTTAGTTTTACTTGAAGCAATGGCTCAAGGAACACCTTCAGTTGGAGCAAATGGATGTGGCATCAGAGATGTTATTCAACATGGAAAAACAGGGTATCTTTGTAATAATTTAGATGAATTTAAAGACAACGTCGTGAAATTGTTGAAAGATGAAGATCTTCGACAGGAATTCAGTAAAAATTGCAAGGAACACGCTAAAAATTTCAATCATAGTAAGGTTGCAAAAACATGGATAAAAATGTACAAGTTTACTGTGGATGAGCTATTTCCCTTAAAGAATATTGGAAAAGATAGGAAAGAGCGAGTCAAATTAGTCAAGGAATTCGTAAGTAAGGAACCAAGTCTTTCTTTTTAGCAATCATTTAAAAATTATAGACTTGCTTTAACTTTTCAAGTTTTTCTTGACAAGAATGACATAGACCAATATATTTATAATCAATTTCTTCAACATTCTTAGCAAATGACATAACACATTTTTTATTTTGACAATGCAACGCCCCAAAAATTAAATGTCCCACCTCATGGATAACTTCTTTTAAAATTCTGAGTGCATATAAATTTCGATTTCTCTTTCTCTTGTAAAATTGTTCCTTTAATAGGAGTGTTGATACAATAGAGCATCTATGATCGATGTTTGCTTCACCAAATAAGAAAACGATGTCACTATTACTGCTTGAATATATGGGTAACTTGGTTATGCATGCGATCATATCCAGATTATTTTCAATACGTTTCTCAATTAAAACTTGAAAAAATTTATTGGTTGGGTGTAATTGATGCCTTTCCGATGCTTTCTCAACCTTTATTTCATATTTCTCTTTCTTAATTCCCCTTTTCATATCTTTCTTGGAGAAGTGATGGTTACCCAAATCAATAATGTTAAAAAAACAAGAATCAAATATCAATTCCAGATGAGCAGATAATAATTCGGAATATCTTTTTAAAAAAGTACCACTGTATAAAATACCTATATTACAAGGATACATTTTTTGAGGGGGGTCCTTATCAATCAACTGAAAGTTGATCGGGGAAGCTATCCCAAAACGGTATGCATATTTTTTAATTTTTTCAGAATACTTTTTGAGTTTTTGTTTAGACTTGGTTATCCTTCTTTCGAATTTTTTGATTCTTGAACTCACTTAGTACTCATTCTCCATCCATACGTGCATTCGCATAGTTCTTTTTGTATTAAAATATTCACTATTTTTAAGATTTTACTCAATTTATACATAACAAGATTAAACTATATATTATTTAAAACCTTTTTAAAACCTAACATGTCAGATATAATAAATAATTCTGGTAAAAAAATTTCAGATTCCCATGAGAACGATGATAAAAAATCAAGTGAAAGTGAAAAGGAATTATTGAGCAAGGATGTTATTCCACATTTTTTTCCCACCTATAGAATTAAAAGAAATTTATATCCTGTTCCCATTATCATTGTAGTCGTATTCGCGGGGATATTAGCATATTTAACCTATTCTATTGCTGATGTAAAAATAGATGGGGGTTATATCCCAGGTGGGAGTTCAGATCCTTTCATAGCCTTAGTAAATGGTATACTCTTTACGGGTATAGCGGTAATTTCTGCCTTTATAATGATATATTTCGCAAAAAAAAAAGGTATTCATGTATTAAAATATATTTTTGGATTTAGTTTTGGTTTAATTTGTTTTCTCTTAACAATTTTTTTTGGAGATATTATCCTATGGTTGATATTACGCTCTAATGCAATCCTTTATAACATATCAAATCTAATTTTGACGATTTTCTCGGCGTTTTTGTCAATTCTCATGCTTTATAGATATTTCACTTCATATTCTTTAGTAACAAAAAATATGTTCATTCTTTATATTGGATTATTGACTGGCGCATTAATGGGTATAGTAATGCCTCTCTGGACGACTTTAACAATTCTCATTGGTATTTCTTTATGGGATATATTTGCTGTCCTTTATAAAAAAGGACCTATTAAAGAGATGATTGATCTGGCATCTGAAGCAATGAGTTCCCCGGCTGAACGAATTGAAGAAAAAGAAAAAATTAAACAAGGAATGGCTGAATATGATACCGCTAAATTGGAAATTGGAATAGGCGATCTTGTTTTTTATAGTATGCTCACTTCAAGTGCTCTTATCCTTTCAGATAATTTAATAATAATGATCTTAACCGCCATTGCAATAATAATTGGGACTGGATTAACAATATCTGGATTGAATCGAAATAAGATCCTGCCAGGGCTTCCAATTTCAATATTTTTAGGAATCGCAACAATGCTCATCTCATGGAGGATCATTACTCTCTTAGGTTTTTAATCCAAATAATAAAAGAATTTTTTTCAATTTATATTCTAAATATAATTGAGAGCTATAGAGCCCAAATAGAAGGATCTTTTACTGGAACTTTTCATTTAGCCGCTTAATTACTTGCGTAAAAATAAATTAAAAAAACTTTTTATAAAATGCTATTTAAAAAATATTTATGGTTGATACTGGCAGAGTGAAAAATATATCTGTTCTAGGAGCGGGAGTTATGGGACGTGAAATTGCTCAAGTTGCTCTTATGGCTGGTTATGATAAAGTCTTTTTGTATAGTAGATCCTTGGAAACTATTAACAAAGCAAAAAAATTTATTGAAAATGGCTTAGAGAAAATAAAATCAAAAAATCTACTTGATGAGCGCCACACGGTCGATTCGTTGATGAAGAATCTTGTTTTAATGCGAGATATAGAAAAAACTGTTGAAAATGCTGATTACGTGATCGAATCAGTTCCAGAAAACATGAAACTCAAGCAAGAAGTATTTACCAAATTAGGAAAATGTGCTCCCGAACATGCGATCTTAGCAACAAATACGTCAACAATGAGCATAACAAAAATTGCAGAACATTCAAATAGACCTGATAAAGTGATTGGAATGCATTTTTTCACACCCATCCCTGTATTGCGCCTGATAGAATTAATTAAAGGGGAAAAGACTTCTGATACGACTATTAATGTAGCTTTAGAGGTTGGGGAAAAGTTACCTGCATTGAAAGGTAAAAGATATCTACCTGTAATCCAAAAAGATCGTCCAGGATTTATCGTAAATAGGCTAACAATTACTTGTAATCTTTATTTGAATTGGCTTTTAGATCATGCGATCGAAAATAATATTCCAATAGAACAGGTGGATGCAGATGCTGGAGATATAACTTATTTGGGACCGTTTGCAAAAATGGATTATTTTGGTCTTGATACAGTATGTAATACAATGAACTATTTTGCAGAAACACTTTCTCCAGAATTTGCTCCTGGTAAAACCTTATCAACCCTTGTTAAGGAGGGAAACTTGGGAAAAAAAACAGGGAAAGGATTATATAAATGGGATGAAAATAAGCCTCTATTGAGCAAGGCTAAAAAGGCTGGTCTTTTTAATCCTGAAATGTTCATGGCAATACAATTAAATGAAGGATGCCGTCTCTTAGAGGAAGGAGTCTCAAATAATTATAAAATGATTGATAATACAATGTTAGCTGGAATGGATATGCCTGGACCTTTTGGACCAGGAAAGCGAAATTATGAAAAATGGGCTAAAATGCTCGATGATTTAGTAGAAAGGACTGGTATTAAATATTTATTACCCTGCAATCTTATGAGAACTGGTGGTTTTGTAAAAATGCGAGATTAATTTTTATTCTAATTCGTTTTTTCTATTGGGGTATTTTAAATTCCTATATAAAAATTTATTAAAGAAAACAAATTTTTTTATCATAGTTTAAAAGCACGCGTATAACGAAGTGATAAATAATCACCCATTCAGAGAACCATAATTCGCCAAAAACAGGTTTAGAGAAAATTATCGATTTTATTAACTCGAAAGAAGTAAATCATCCAATTTCAATAACAGAAGTTGTTGAAAAAACTGAATTATCTTGGACATATGTGAGAAAAATGCTTGAACAACTAAAAAGAGATTTCGTAGGTTTAAATTTTGAAAAATCGGGAAGTACTTGGATTGCTTGGAAAGATAGGTTGAAAATTACCAAAAGATTGGATAATACGTGTGGGCATCTTCTCAAATAACTAAAGGCATTCTTTTAATAAGAGTAGGTGAGATTTTGTGTTAATATCCCAAGAAATCAGAAACATCCGAACTTTTCGCTAATTTGATATCATGATAGTTAATGACGATATTGATCAAAAAATCCAAGTATTCTCTTTCAATTTTAACATGCATTACTTTTTGGAAATGATCTAATATTCTTTTTGAAGTAAATTCTTCATTTTCTTTCAAGTTGTTATTAAATTTTATAATCTCATTCGATAATTCAAAAGCTTTTATAATCTCATTTTTTATCACAATTAGACTAGATTTTGTATATTCCTCATCTAAGAATTTTTGGGTAATGATCCTCTCAATTTTCATGTTTTTTGGTCTAATCACATTATCTCTATCTTGAATAACTTTATTAGTTGTACCAATAACTACGGAGTTCTTATATTTTTTTTTAGATTTAATAAAATTCTCACGATTCATAACGAGAAGACTGAAGCCAAACGTGTCTTTAAAAATATATTCAAATAAGTTAACTAAATGTTTTTTTACAACTTCTATATTATTCAAATAAATAACACTTTTGTTGGAGAAGCCACATCGGAGGAGAAATGTTAGAACTTCAGCAGGAACATTGATTCTAATAAGATATATATCAATTTGCTCTTCATCAGGAATCCCCCCCATATCAATTTTATGTTCTGTTTCTATTTGTGGAATCCCAATTATAAAGTCTGATAAAGAAACATCTCGAACTTGTAAATTTTTATCAATATATGCAATGAAGGAATGTTCGCATATTAAATCTGTGGAGACATTTATTGCAGCAAGACCTCTCTTACTATTAGAAATAATGTTTTCCTCAACTTCAATGATTCCAAATTTTGAGCATACTGGACATGCAATTTCTACTTTTACCATAAAAATAACCTACCTTTAGAACTATTTTTTTATTTCTAT
>DXJM01000515.1 GCA_019057355.1 Promethearchaeota archaeon
GAATTACATATAATCCCCCATTCAATTGAATTCAGCGAGAAGAGCATAAAAATAGGTGAGATAATAAGAAATCAGGGGAAGGAAATATATGTGTTACAAGAATTAAATTTTAAAGATGGTAAAAAGCCAGAGCTAAAAGCAGTGGCGAAAGAAATGCCTTCCAAACCTCCTTGCTTAACCCTTCCTAGTGGAAAGGTCTGTTATCCTTCATAAAGAAAAATTGCCTCCACATTAAGTGAGGGTACTCATCTTCCTCCCTCATATTATGTGCTCTCTTTTATATATTATATATAAACAAATTAAATGCTTATCTACTTTGCTCTTAAAAATGATTTGTTATATTTTTCCTCTGGGGAGATTCTAATACCCAGGCGATACAAAAACAATAATTAGGAGCTATGTAGATAGGCATTTAAAATTATTCTTAGGACGTTTGACTCATCAATTTTACCCTCCCACAAATACTTCAAGGTGAAGGCGATGAAAACTATCCCCAGAACCAGGGGCAGGGGATCAAAAAATAGAATAAAGTAAAGGGAAAAACCGAGCAGGATCAGTCTTCATGTTTGTCCGATTAGTTCTTCTATAGCCCATCTCCAACCCACAGGACCGATCCCTTCTACCCGTTGAAGCATTGGTAGATCCATTTCCTCCCACTGTCCTTCAGGTTTTTGTACCAGTATTGGGATATCTACTGCACTGAGCAGTGGCAAGTCATTCAAGCTATCACCAAGTCCGATCGTCATAATCTCGCCCAGCTTTCTTTTGAATAACTCGATGAGCATCGCAACAGCTTTGCCCTTGTCATTGGAGCCCATGACATCATAGTAGCGCCCTCCGTGAGTGAAATTGAGTCCGATATCCTTGATTGTACTTAAGGACCCTCTTGGTCTCCTTTGGTGTCCCCTCGAGCTTCAGCGTCTCGTCATACTCACGTTCTTTAGCCCGCTACGACGCATCGAGAGGCAAGCCTGTCTCTATTGCTACTTCCTCCATACTCATATCACCAAATCCCTTAAAATTGGTTCCAGTGTCAGACCTCATCTCCTCTAGAAGTCGCCTTATCTCTTGGTAGGGGCTCCCCAATTCAATGACTAGGTATCCGCCCCAAGTCTTATCATAATCGAAGGTGAATGGGAAATAGCCTTGGCCAATGAAGATAGCACCGCCGTTCTCGACAATAAAGGGGTCATAGATGCTGAGTTCGTCTCTGTATACTTCCTGCTCAGCCCTGGTTTTGGCTGAGCAGAACACAACGGGGATTTTCTTCCGGCGCAATAATTCCCAGAGCTGGCTCTGCTGGTGCATAGGAGTAAGTTGCACAGTCGAGTAGTGTGCCGTCCAAGTCGGTAAACACCACTACCTTTGTGTGAAAGTCAGTCATCTGCTAACCTTGGCTCCAATACATACGAATCTGATAGGATAAGTTCCAGTATTCCTCAAGGTATGAGTTTTTCGAGGCGGCAAGTAGACGGCATCACTCTTGCTGGTTGACCTTTCTTCCTTGCCGATCCTGATCTCCCCTTGCCCCTGAAGGATGTAATAAATCTCCTCTATATCTTCATGCTTGTGAGGCTCAATGACCACACCGGGCTGGATTAGATCGTCATTGAACCAGAGAATGCTGCTCAAAAAGTCGTTGGCTCGGAAGAATGCCCAAGCGATTACACTACCGCTATGCACTAGTTCACTCTCTATACAACACAAGTTCTTCACTTTCATAGGTGTCTCCAATTTGTGCCACCGTGACGTAGGAAGCGGACACAATTATGAGTCTAGAGTGGGGCGATATGCCCAAGGTCATTAAAAATTCTTAGGCCTTTCTACCAGCTTGACGTCTTTCCCGTCGAAGGTATAGTCATAGTCGCTGAGGACATTCCATACCTCCTCAAGGCTACTCTGTTTGGGGCTCCCGTTAGTGCTTATGTAGACTCCGCCTCGGAGCATATTATTCAAGGTGCCATATATCCTTAGATACTCATCATGGCTTAACACCAGGGTTGGATTGTGGTATGCTGGTGAGAACCGTATACCGTTTACCTCAGGATGGATTATTCCCCTGTAGTCAGGAGCATAGGTACTATCTATGGCTAGGCAGTGCTCCACTTCCTCCTGACTGATAGCTGGCCCAACCATTTCTTCAGGATTAACACGATTCTTCAGCAATTTCTCTTCGTCAAGACGAACCATATCTGGAGACATGCCCAGTGCTTTTACAATGACATAGAGGCTGCGGCATACCTCACATTGTGAGCAGCACCGCCACTGTTTTTTCCCTTCGTCCCAGATGGGATGGTTACAGGTCAATTGGTGGGCTATTTCCTGTGGGAAGTGAGTCTTCAGAATCTTCTGGACGCCATAGACGCTAAGCCCTTGTATTACGCTTAGTACAGGGGGTAGCCCTTTCCTCTCCAGCAATCGGTTGACCAAGACACCAGCAGGGAAGACTTGGTCGAAGAGGTTATTGAAGATTCTTCTGCCCGCATAATGAACTACATGGGTTAGGGTAAGTTCACCAGAGAGGCTAATATATCTAGCTTTAATCCCGGTGGCTAGGGGTAATGCACTGGCTACCCAGTAGAGCCTGATGGTGCCCTCAAGCAAGGGATAGCCGGTGACCTCGCTGAAGAAGGGTTTAATCTCGTCAATGTTAGTATTAGCTTTGGCGAAATCCCTTCTAGATGCGTTGAGTGACTGCGGAGCATCGTCAGAGGTGTGTCGATATTCGTCTTTCTTGAGGGAGGTAACAAAGGGTAAAGCTCTGTAGCCTGCAGTATCCAGGATTTTGAGTGACAGGGTGCTGTCCTTTCCACCGCTGTAGAAGCAGAGAACGCTATCGGTGTCTTGAACCGCATCTACCCTATCTACTTCGGCCTTTTTCCACCTGTAGCAAGGTTTACTGTTGAGAAGGTGTTCGCTCACCCGCTTGTTTTGCCTTACAAAGTAGGCATAGCTCATCCGGCTTTGGTAAGCCAGGGTGCTCATCAGGCGGAATTCCTCTTCGTCTGAGCAAGAAAACTCGATCTCATCCAACGGCAGATAGCTCAGGGCAAAGTTACCGGCTAAAATGCTCGCAAGTTTTTGGCAGCTCCTATCCAGGCGCAGGCTAGATGTATAGCTAAAATCTGCCTCAAACTCGCGCCCGAGTATATCTAGAGTCAGGGTACAGCCCCTACTGTGAGGTTCTACTTGTTTGAGTCTGGCTATTTTACCCATATTTCCTCCTTATCCGTTTGTGTTGACTTCATGCTTCCACACCTACTCAAACCATGAGCCTAGTTGGTTTTAACTCCCTTTGTGGACATTACGCTTCCCTAAACGCCTGTCTAGGTAACAGAGATGTTGACCGGTTCCCCATTCCTATATTTCTCAATATTTGCCTCATTCAATTCAACACAAAGGCCAGGCCCAGACGGAACCTCAAAGGCACCATCTTTCAGGACTGGCGTCTTGACCACTATATCGTCCCGCAAGTCAACCGTGCTTGCTCCGCCAAATATTTGCAAGGGGCCATCAAAGCTGCAGCCGAAAGTATCAATAAGAGCGGGGGTTGAAGCAGCAAAATGTATATTGGCGGCGGTGCCAATACCTAACTCTGTCATGCTACAGGCAAAACTGGGCATCCCTGCTGCCTGCCCAATAGCTACAATATCCTTAGCGCGTTTAAAACCACCGCTCCTCATGACTTTGAGCAAGAACATATCAGCCGCTCCTCGACTAGCAATCGCAAGTGCATCCTGGGGAGTGGTTGCACTTTCATCGGCAATGATGGGCACCCTGCTCTGTCTCCTGACACTTGCCAAGCCCTCGATATCCCAACGTAGTACCGGTTGCTCTACTGCTTGTACCAAGTCTTCTATTTCCTTGACCAATTTGGTTGCTATAGGCGATGAATATGCCTGATTAGCATCGGCTATAATAGGCATATCTTGTCCTAAAGCCTCTCTCAGATGGTGCAGGCTTTCCACATCCTCCCGCAGGCCTTTGCCTATTTTGACCTTTATCGACCTAAAACCAGCTCTCACATGGGATAAAGCTTCTTCTATTGCGCCATCGCTCCAACTAACTGTGAAGCACACTGGTATCCTCTCGCGGTACAGCCCACCTAGCAATTGGTAAACTGAGACACCAAGTGCCTTGCCAACGGCATCATGTAGGGCGATAGAGATACCTGCTTTGGCGCAGAGATGTCCAACAATCGCATGCTCGACCCTTTGCATTAATTCTTCGAGGCTGAAGATATTACCACCTAAGATAGCTGGAGCTAAGCACTCAGATATAACGGAGACAGCAGTTTCCTGGGTTTCGCCCGAATAGGAAGGGATGAGTGGCGAGACTTCCCCTACACCCATTACACCCTCATCTGTATTAAGCTTTACTAGGACATTGTTGGCGTGTTTATTGGTACCAATCGCTATAGGAATAGGCCGGTGATAGGGCACATGTATTGGCACTGCTTCAATCCCTGTAATCCTCATATTGTAGCCTCCTTTACTAGTCACCTAGAATGAATATTGTATTTGGTTCCAGCTGCCTGTTGGGCCAAAGCCTGGCGCCGTAAGCCAGCCTGTTTCCTCCGCCTACGGTTACATTATCGCCTAGGACACAGTTATCAAGGATGTGGTTGATAAGAATTTCGTTTTCTGCTGCGGTGGCTGAATGGGCATTCATACGCCAATTTTGACTCCTCTCATCGTCATGAATGATAAAAAAATAATGGACGTGGATGTCAACTTGAGCAAAAAATGGCGGAAGATGGGCTAAAAAGTCTAGAGAAATAAGGAATAAGAATTTGCTTTTCGGCTGCACAGACCTAGCGAACATTTTTGCCTTGATTTTCCCACCAACCATCCAGGAGGAATAATAAATCATGACTCAAGAATTTGGCTTATAAGCGTGGGGATGAGTCCCTGAAGCCGTTAGAGGCGCCAAAAGAGCCACAAATCACCCAGAC
>DXJM01000415.1 GCA_019057355.1 Promethearchaeota archaeon
AAATATCATTCTCCTCTAATATATCTTTATTTATCACTTGTTTATTTTTATATTTCTTTTTTGCTATCTTCTTACATTTCCTTTTTTATTATATTTCGATGAAAGTTCTCTCTCTTTTAGAATATTGAGCTAATAAGGTATATCCTATATTTTTTAGTATTGAGATCATATTTTCAAATTCCCATCCGACTTCTTTAGGATCATGTGCATCAGAACCGAGTAATATCGGAATATCTAGCTCTTTCATCATTTTTATGATATCCTTGCTTGGATATTGTTCTTTCACGATCTTCCTAAATCCCGAAGTGTTGATCTCCATTGTTAAATTTCTTTGTTTAATAAGTTCAAGTGTTTTTGCTACCCCCTCTATAAATTGTTCCTTATTATTAGCCCTCATGTTAAATTTTTTAGGTAAATCAAAATGCGAGATTATATCAAAATCAAAATCTTTTGATTTTATCATCTTACGCATATGCTGAAAAAATAATAAATAAACCTCATCGATGCCAATTTCTTCAAAAATAGTAATAAATCTATTATCATCCATTGGCCATACTCCCTTGTTTGTGTTGAGGACATGAACAGATCCAAAAATGAAGTCTAATTCATTTTTAACTTTATTTAAATGAAGGTTGAGTTGGCTTACTTGGTTTTCAATATATTCAATTTCAAAACCTATTTTTATATCAATAGAATCTTTATATTTTTTTCTAAGGTTTTTTGCAGTATTAATATAATAATCAATTTCATCCAAGTTCATAGAATATTCCTTGTAGGGAACGTTTTCAATACCCCTATAAAATTCATAAGGGAAATGATCATTAAATGCGATAGTTTCCAATCCTCTTTGTATGCCAGACTTAACGTATTCTTCGAGAGAACCTTTGGCATGGTTACAAAGAGCATTATGAGTATGCCAGTCTTGCAATTTCATCATGCTTTATAGAAATATTAATAATTAGTTAAAATTTTTTATTTCATCAATGATATTCGATATTTAAGTTATGAAATTTAAAAATAAAGTACTTGATGGAATTTATGAAATTCAAGGATTTTAACTAAAAAAATAAGGTTCTGACAATAAACGGAAAAAATAATTTCCTCCAAATACTTACAAGAAGCAATTCATTCAAGTAACCGATTCTTGGAAAAATTCGACTAGTTTATTATATTGTAAAGATTATGGCATGCGCACAAATTGAATTGATGATATTAATAATTTAATCAAGGATTTTATAGATGATTTTAAAAGAGCAATTAATGATAATAAGTCTTTTTTAACTATTTCTAATTCAACTGATATATTTTTTTCAACTAGAAAATCGATAATATAAATTAGGTTTTTTTTATAGTGTGGTTATAAAATATTGGATTTTAAAAATTAAAAAGATTTTTAGCTTTAATGACTAAATTTCCTTCATTATTTTAATAAGAAAGTCCCAAATTTTTTTAACGCTATTGATATGCAGTTTCTCATCGGGTGAATGAGCCCCTTTAATATTCGGTCCGAATGAGATCAATTCCATATCCGGAAAATGTGTTTTTAATATTCCACATTCAAGACCCGCATGTATCACTTTGATTATTACATCTTTATTAAATAATTCTTTAAATTTTTGTCTTGCTATTAATAACAATTTTGAGTTTAAATTTGGAGACCAACAAGGATAATTCCCTTCATTTTGAATCTGAAAATTCAAATCTGTTGAAAATAATTCATTTTTAATTATATCACAGATTTCCTGTTTGGAAATCTCTTCTAAACTTCTCTGGCTTGTTTTGATCTCCAAAAGAGAATGGTTGACATTTATTGAAGCTAAATTAATAGAAGTATGGACTAAATTTGAAATTTGATCATGCATTTTTATTGGACCATTAGGTAAATTAGAAATGAGATTTAATAATTTATTTTTAATTAGGTTAGGAACAATTAGATTGTCTTTAAATTTGTCAATGGCAACTAGATTAATGTGGATATTTGGTTCTATTTCTTTTAAACTTAGCTTGTATGTTAAAATAATGTGCTCTAATGATGCAATAAAATCTTTTTCAATTTTTTTTTCTAAAAATAATATAGCATTAACTTCTCTAGGAATTGCGTTTGTTCGATTTCCTCCACTCAATGAATGTAAAAACATTTTTGAGCTATCACTTTTACTTAAAATTGTATTTATTAATTTTATGGCGTTTATCCGTCCTTTATGAATATCGACACCGGAATGTCCCCCCTTTAAACCTGATATTGATAATTTATAAGCAATAAGGTCATCTGCATATTTATTAATCTTTTCAGATTCAAATTCTAATTTACCATAAGTGTTTATACCTCCCGCACACCCGATTGTTATCTTTTCATCATGTCCCGAATCTAAATTGAGTAAATAATCACATTTAAGTAAATTAGTATCAATACTAAAGGCACCTAAGAGTCCAGATTCCTCATCTACAGTGAAAAGAAATGATAATAAGATATTGTCAAATTGGATTTCTTTTTTATAAATTTTTTTCATTATAGCAAGACAATAAGCAATTCCCACACCATTATCAGCGCCTAGCGTTGTTCCTTCAGCGGTCAACCATTTCTCATTATTTTTTGTTATTAACTTTAATTTTAGAGGATCATGTAAAAAATCATGTTGAAATGTTTTATTTTTTTCGCATACCATGTCCAAGTGACATTGTAAGCAGATTCTTTTCTGTTTATTATTTGCTTTTTCTTTAGGTATTTCGACGAATAAATTCCCAATTTGATCTACTTTTGTTGTAAATTCGAAGTTTATTGCCTCGTTCTTGATAAAGTTTCTAATCTCTTCTTCTTTACCCGAACAACGAGGTATTTTAGAGATTCTCTCAAAATACTCCCAGAAATCTATAGGGTCTCCCAGTTCGTTTAAATTTAATAGCATTACTCGTATTACCTCCTAAATTATTTAATCCTGAATGCTCATCCTTAACATTATCCTAAGAATTTTTTCTCATCATGACTTTAATTATCATTCCTATGGGACACAAAATATTTTGACATTTTAAGTGAAATTTGAGTTAATACTTTATTAAGCTATAAAACAAATATTATTAAAAAAATATCAAAATTCTAATGATAAT
>DXJM01000416.1 GCA_019057355.1 Promethearchaeota archaeon
GAATAGTCGATATTGATTATGATGGTATTTGTAATGGAAGATTATGCGATTCTTACTTTAAAATTGGTGGTATAACCTTAGCTTCGCAAGATGCTACTGCAGGTTTTGGTAGTACAACAAATATTGCAACCTTTTATGATACACAAATTCCAGATCCCGCAACTTTATTTGATTATTACCCTGATCATTCCGATTACGTGAATTATATCGATAATAATGGATACTCAAAAACCGCATGGTATAAAGCTCATACATTATCATACACTATTGATAAACCTTTAGAAGATATCAATTATGGAGATAATTCGAATGTAATTGCTTACACGTTTTATGCTGAGGGTTGGGATGATTGGTGGGGACATCCTGTGTGGGCCTTTCTGTTTCTCTCTGAATTTGATACCGCATACGAAATTGAATGGGACGCAGGAGATGGATGGATTAGTGAAGGGAAGGGATTGGAGATATATGGCTCTAAAGCAACCTTATGGGATGATTCCACAGGATATTATTGGCATGATGATATTACAGGTAAAACAACATTTGCTTTAGGTTATAATCAGAGAGTAAAAGACGCTTCCGTGCTTCCTATTGCTGATTCTGATAATCATATTTATTCCATTGATGTTTTTGAATGTGATATAACTGCAATAACATGGTATGGGAGTTATGGATTCATTAATGATGTAAGTCTCCAATGGTATGATGGATTTACATGGATAGGATTCCCACCGAATTCATGGCAAATATCCACAACTAACTTAAATGCCGAAGAATGATACGTGGATGGCGTTGGTATTAAGATGAAACTAAGGGCATTGTCCTATGTGGGAGACTTAAAAGGTGTTTCTTTTCGATATGTCATAGATTATGGAGATATTTCCTATACGATTAATAATGGTGAAACCCTTTCGACTTCAGGTAGTGCTACATTCATGCAAGATTTAGAAAGGTTTATAGATGAAACCTGGAATGAAGTACGGTTTCATAATACTCATTATATCGAATCTGCAACGATCGAATCGATTCCATTAATTTTAAACTATGAAAAAGCAGGATATGATGAGGATTTACCCACTTGGAACATGAATTCAAGTTATCCTGAAATTGAGTGGGATGGCGATCAGTTAGAAACATTAAATTTCTATTGGACTACAGAAACAGGAATTCCCTTTATAGAATCTTATGTTATTATAAATGAAACTACTGAGCTAGTTCCTACAAATTTCTCGTTAATTGCTACAGATACAACATCGGGGATTGATAGCTGCTGGTTAATAGTTGAAAATGATGATACTCACGAAAATATCACATTTGCGCTAGACCAAAATATTAATGATTGTTATTATGGTAATGTCGTGATACAATTAGGTAATTATTCTTATTGGTATGTTGTGATAAATGGAGCGGGTAATTCTAAATCGACAGTTCGACATGACATCAATATTACTCGGAGTGCAGTTAGAATATTCAATGTAGAAGATGAAGGATATGAATTTGGAACTGATGGTTATCTTAATTTCTCGATTAGTGGCACAGCTAATGGGTATTGGGAGTTTAACATTGATGGAGAGCAAATTGAAAATGGTACCTGGACTTATCCAGAAGATACAATAAGCGTTAATATATCTGATTATTCATTGGGATTTTTTGATTATTCTATTTATGCAAATAATACACTTGGTTACAATGCTACTTATTCAGGGACTTTTTCAGTTTATCTTGCTCCTATTTTCGTTTCAGAACCTGAAGACGATACCATATTTGAATGTAGTAATAATTATACAATAAGTTGGGCAGCTACTGATGATAATCCATACATGTATTATCTATATTTGAACGATAATCTCATAGAAAGTGGATCATGGTATGATCTTATACCAATCTCCTATGAAATCGATCCCTGCACTCTTGCTCAGAATTCCTACCATGAATACAAGCTAGAACTTATTGATTATCACGGTAAAACTGTTACAAGTTTCTATGGGGTCAATGTTTTAGAATATGATCCATTGATAAGTGATGAACAGGGAGGAGACATGTATGAAGATGAGATTGTTGAGGTCTCTTGGACAGTAATAGACCATTGTGCTGTGAATTATACCATAGAATATAATCACATACTTTTAGGATGGCAAGTATATTATCAAGGAAATTTGACTTGGAGAGTTTTTAATCAACAAGTCACAGTTCTTATTGATGGTAATGACTTCCCTGTAAATCCTGGTGATGATTATACTACTTATCAATTAAGATGCACGGTATACGATAAAAACGGAAACAATGATTCTGATGGGCTTACCTTTAATGTTTTCCCACATCCACCTGTTGTTTCAGAAGTTTATGATGGTTTCTATTTCTCTGATGATGTGAATGCTGAAATTACGTGGAATACTGTAGATAACTCATTACTTCAATATACTATTAAAATCAAGAAAAATGCTGTCTATGAAACTATACAAACAGGTTCTCTCGAAAATATGACTGAGGCGGATATTACTTTAAACTTGTATAAACAAAAACTACCTGTCGGTTCCCATGAAATTGTTATTTATATAGAGGATACTCATCATAATATCGTGAATGATACGGTAATTGTAGAAAATAGAGGAGAAGAAGCCGCAATCGAATTTAATCCAGGAGGTTTAATGATGTGGATCGTGACTATTGGAATTGCTTTATTTGGTCTATACACTTTTAGTAAAACGGATAATTGGGAAAGGTATGACCAGAAAAAGAAAACCTATATCTATGGTGGTACTGCTGCTATTGTGATTGGGATTATTGCTATTCTTAGTATATTTGGATTTTTCCCGGTTACATTTACAAAGTTACCTGAAGTCATATCACAATGGGAACAAGGCTTAGGTGGTTATGGTTTATTGATAACGGTTATTGGTGTGGCAGTTGGTTCTATAGCTGCTGTTGGAGGAATTTATTATCTTTTGAATAAGAGAAAAGCAAAGCAAATCTAGTATTATTTTTTCTAATTTTTTTTTATTTTCATTTTTTCTAGTTAATACTATCGTCTCGCTTGAAACTTCACAATTTCCGAGACGTTAAATAATCAAAGGTGATCTATTGTCATCAAGAGAATCAGAATGGTTAGAAATTAATTGGGACGAAGGTACTCCTGAAGTAAGTTTATTATCAGTTATCATCGCTGTCGTGTTTGGCTTACCTTTAATGTTATCTAATCCACAATTCCTTACAATTCCGTCTATTACCTTTTACTTGTTATTATTCATTATCGGTTTTTTTGGACACATCGACGACATTACAAAAGAGGGGTATACACGAATAAATAAGGATTCCATTGCTCGAGCTGTGGCATTAGGATTATTAGGATATTTAGTCATTCAATTAATGTTTTTCATGGGATTGACCCTTTTAGCTACATCAGAAACTGCTATCAAAATGGATAAGTGGCAATTATTGATCTATAATTTAGCTTTTGTCATACCAGCAGAAGAGCTTGTTTTTCGTGATTCACTACCTTTCATATTATCACAGGGTTTAGGAAGAGCTATAAACGAGAAACTAGCGGTTGCCATTGCCTTTGTTATTAGTGCGATTAGTTTCGGTGCATTACACATCTGGACATATGGTTTTAATAGTATCGCCGTGTTGAAAGCAATTGTAAGCGGTGTAATTCTAGGTGTAGTAAGAATTCTAGGTGGATTACTCGCAAGCTACATCTCTCACGCCATGTATAATTCTCTAAATATCTTGGGATTATTTATCTTAGTTTAAAAAAAGAGGATTAAGAAACCTAAATCATTCCAATTTAAGCTTCCTTACCCTTTCGAATAAATGCAAACCAAATCCCAGCAAATATTGAAATTAGTGCTAATATAGCCATGAAAGTCGTAAAATGGAGATTTGGTTTATATAATGTTACGAAACTATTCACTAATGCTAAAATAAAAGCAATTGTAAAAAAGCTAACGTATCCTAACATTCTTTTATCTGGATCATCCATGAAAAATTCACATTTTTAGGACTTTTTTATAATAATTCCTTAAAATACTTTAAAAAATCCTAACTTTTTTGGAAACGAAGCAACCATCCCTATTTTGATATTTAAGATTAAAATTAACGCCTTTTTCGGAATTTTAAAACTCCAAAGGCGAATAAAAATAAAGAGGAAATAAAATGAATTTAAATTATGTTGAGAAATTTAAAATAC
>DXJM01000417.1 GCA_019057355.1 Promethearchaeota archaeon
AAATCTTATTATTATTATTAGTCCTATTTTTTCTCATTTTACACAATTAAGTGCAATTTTATTTCTATTGTTTACTATACCATAAACTAAAGAATTAATGCGTTCAATTTATTTCTAATGATAAATTTTTCTTTAAATTTCTTTTTTTTTAGGAAATTCCAAGTAAATCATCCTGCGTATTAACCTATTTAGTAATTTAAAAACTATTTCAACGTAGATTTTCAAATCATTTACCTACAAAATAGGATTATAAGATGTTTCTTTTTAAAAGTAAAAATGAAATTTTAAATGGTATAAAATGGTTTATAAGATCATTTTTTATATCAAGATAAGAACATCTAAAATAAGATGAGAAAAAATAGTTAATCAAAAAAAAAAAACTTCTCAACATTTTTCGTAAACTTTTAAAATTTTATGACATAGAGATCTTTATATATAACAAACAAAAATAATTTAAAAAAATTTAAAGTGAGAAAGAAAAATGGCACAATTTGCAGGTCAACCTGTTTTCATTATGAAAGAGGGAACAGAAAGAACTCGTGGAAAAGATGCAATGCAAAACAATATTGCTGCGGCAAAAGTTATTGCTGAAGCGGTGAGAACTTCATTAGGACCTCGTGGAATGGATAAAATGTTAGTCGATCAATTTGGGGATGTCGTGATCACGAATGATGGAGCGACTATCCTTAAAGAAATAGACGTTCAACATCCTGCCGCTAAGATGATGGTAGAGGTTGCCAAGACCCAAGATTCCGAAGTGGGCGATGGGACGACAACTTCTGTCATTCTTGCAGGAGAGCTTTTGAAGAGAGCTGAAAAACTCTTACAGCAAAAGATACATCCCACGGTAATTACCGAGGGATTCAGGAAGGCGGCTGATAAAGCAGTTGAAATCCTTGAAAAAATGTCAATATCTTCGGGAATCGAAGATAAAAAAGCATTAAAAAATGCTGCAATGACATGCATGTCGTCTAAAATTGTAGTCGAATCAAAAGAAAAACTAGCTAATATTTGTATTGGTGCGATCGAAGCCATCGCCGAAAAAGATGATAATGGAAAGTGGGTTGCAGATATTGAAAAAGTTCAAATTCAAAAGAAACAAGGAGACATGATTGATGATACGAGCTTGATTAAAGGTATTATCTTAGATAAAGAAGTAGTTAGCCCTGGCATGCCAAAAAGTGTGAAAGATGCTAAAATTCTTTTAATACAATCTGCACTCGAAATCGAAAAAACGGAGTTCGATGCAAAACTTCAAATCACAAGTCCAGAACAAATCCAACAGTTTTTAGATGAAGAAGAAAAAATGTTGCGGAACATGACTGACAAAATCTTGAAGAGTGGCGCAAATGTCGTTGTCTGCCAAAAAGGTATTGATGACATGGCACAACATTTCCTAACTAGATCGGGTATAATGGCAGTTAGACGAGTAAAAAAATCAGATCTTGAAAAACTCTCGAAGGCAACCGGGGGAGTCATTTTCACAAATCTCGATGATATAACGACAGATAAACTTGGATATGCAGGTTTGGTTGAAGAACGAAAGATAATGAATGATTCTTGGATTTTTATTGAAGATTGTAAAGATCCTAAATCTGTAGTGATCTTGATAAGAGGAGGAACCGAACTCATTGTCGATGAAGTCGATAGAGCCTTACACGATGCATTATGTGTAATCCGAGATATTGTAGAGGATCAAAAAGTTGTTGGTGGTGGTGGAGCCCCAGAAATAGAAACGGCAATACAATTAAGGGCTTTTGCCGCAACATTAGGTGGGCGAGAGCAATTAGCGGTTGAAGTATTTGCGGATTCATTGGATATCATCCCAAAAACCTTGGCAGAAAATGCTGGTTTGGACCAGATAGACGTGCTAATGAAATTACGCGCATCACACCAAAAAGGAAAAAACTTCGCAGGCTGTGATTTAGAAACGGGGAATGTCATTGAGAACATGATGGAGAGTGGAGTTGTAGAACCTACAGTCGTGAAAATCCAAGCAATTAAAAGCTCAACAGAAGCAGCGTCAATGATTTTACGCATTGATGACGTCATCGCTGGCGCTAAATCATCAATGCCCCCTGGTGGAATGGGGGGAATGCCACCTGGCGGAATGGGTGGCATGGGTGGAATGGGTGGCATGGGAGGCATGCCTCCTGGAATGATGTAAGCCTTAATTCGATCACTCAAATATATTCATATTTTTTCTGTTTTTTTTTTTATTCTATTCAGTTTGTAAAACCACGCAGATATCTCGAGGACTTTTTTAGTATTTTATGTTATTTTACACCTACTTGAAAAAAGTAAGTAGATGAAAGAATTGAAAAATCAAATCACAATATATATAATGCCACTATAAAAATTTCAAGTTCAAAACAACCTTTCAGTAATGAATGCCAATATTGAAGCAAGAAAGGCTGGAGACCAGGGAAGAAGGTTTGCAACATTTGATGGAATTAAGAAATTATCTATTGAATTAAAAGAATCAATAGAAGATTTTTAGATGTTATTTGATAGAACATTTCCCAAATAGAAGATCTATATGATGAGCACACGGGGAAATAATCGATCTTATATTGAAATATGGAAGCCATTAAAATGAAAAATAAGAAAAAGTTGACTAAGATTGCAGGAAAATTCATCTAATTTTAAAAAATAAAGGTTAATTTAAATATTGTAACAATTTATCCATTCTAAATCGTCACATAAAAGTTACTTGTGTCTGTTTTATTTGTAAACTATGGTAGGAGCTACACTTTTCTTGGATTAATCTAGCATGACACAATTAGACTAAACTAAAAAACATTTGCGATCATTGGTATAACAATGAATATTCCCAATTATCTCTATTTTGGCAAAATCACGTTTGGTACTTCTTAGGTTATAAAGGCAAGTAATTTTACTAATGGAAAACGTCTAAAGATTATATTGTTCCTAATTTTACCAGCTATTTTCTAAAATCCATGCTCTTGCTTTGGTTAACGAGATAGATGTAAAATAAATTAGTTTTTTGTTACTTTCTTATTTAAAGAGAATTTAGAAAAGTTTGAGCAGAAAGATATTAAAGAATTCTAACCAATAATATATTAAATGCAATTGAATTAAAAAAAAAATAGAGAGTATATCCTTAAATGCTTAATTTTGATAAAGAACAAACGGTAATTAGTATTGGAAATTGTAAAATGGGAGGGCAACCTGGAGAAAATCCTATTGTCATGATCGGTACCGTATTTTATGCAAATCATGCCGCATTGTTGGATGAGAAGACAGGAAAAATAGATAAGGATTTAGTCGAGGCTGAAGTAAATGAATTTATTTCTTTAGTGGAGGAAATGGGAATGCAAGCGATAATTGATGTTGTTGGCGCATATCCCGAAGCACTTATCAATCAGTGTGAGTTTATTGCGGATTTAACTGATGTCCCATTTTTAGTAGATGGTTTAAATGATGATAGTCGGATTCCTGCCATGGCAGGACTGAAAGATATTGGTTTATTGGATAAGGCCATAATAAATAGCATAGATGAAAATACAAAAGATGAGTGCATTCACAAACTAAAAGAAATTGGTGTCAACAATGCGGTTTTGTTGACGTTTGGAAACCAATATATATTTCCTAAGCAAAAATTAGCGTTATTGAGCGAAACCCTAATTCCTAATGCCCAAAAAGCGGGTATAAAAAATTATATTGTAGATACTGCAGTTTTGGACTTGCCTTCAATTGGCATAAATGTGGAAACGACGCGATTGATTAAGAGTGAATTAGGACTACCCACGGGTTTTGCTCCTTCAAATGCGATTTATGGATGGGAATATGTTAAAAAATTTGGAAATATTTCCAGGTGTGGAGCCATTGCATCTTTAATGACATATTGTGCTGATGCTGGAAGTGATTTTATTTTATTTGGACCAGTCAAGCATGCAAAATGCGTGGTTCCTTCGATTGCATTAATTTCAGGAATTAATTCATATTATCGAAAAAGAATTCTACGAAAGCAAATTTCGGATACAACTCCTTTAAAAAAGATTTTTTAAAAGAAAGAGAAAATACGAGCATCGAAATATTTTTTCTCGATTTTTTTATTTTTTGTCGCGCTAATAATAGGATTTTGGCCCAATTAAGATTATGACCGAAGTTTTTTGAGTATTCCTATACCCTTTTTTACCCCCAAATAAATAAGAAATGCCTTTAGTATAAAAAATCATCCCTTTTATCATAAAAAAAAATGCAGCATGAATATCGAAGATTTTAAACCAATGCATTTTTTTATAAAGTGATGATAGATTTTTTTAAGGATGCTTAT
>DXJM01000418.1 GCA_019057355.1 Promethearchaeota archaeon
CATTAATTAATTTAGCATCAATATATTTTTTAATTTATATAAAAAATACTTAATTGATAAAATAAAATTATAAATTTTGGTTTTTCATTCTAAATTCTTTATTGCGTTGTAAATATTATTTTCATGGAATTGTCAAAATAGGTAAATAGACTATAATTCATTTACGATATTTTTTTTATCAATCATATTTTATATAACTTGTATAAAAATGACCGAAGAAAAGAAGGATGATCTAAATAAAAATACAAGTGTGGATATCGATAAGGAACTAGATATTTTATGGAACAATTGGGCATCAAGACGGAGATGCGAACGTACTCATGTTCCAGAATATATCAAAAAAAACAAGGGCGGAAAAAAAAATGAATGAGAAACAATTAATTCCAACCTATATAGGAAAAAATAAAGGGTTAAAATTTATTGTTCCTGAAGAATTATTCTCGCTTAATTTAGATCAAGAACAAAAAATCGACCGTGAAACTGCAAGAAAATTTAGCAGGTATTTGAAGGGAACTTTCAAGGGATTTCAACTTGCGAGAAAAACTAAATATGGTAATGAATATAATAGTAAAATCGATGTTCCAGAAGGATTTTGGGAGAGCTTTCAAGAAAAAGCTCGAAGCATGGGCGTCGATTTAATTAGCTTTACTCCCGTAGAAGAAGATTTTATTTTCCATAACCTAAAGGTATTTGGTAGAAATGCAATAATTTTGGGAATGGAAATGAAATGGAATGAAATAAAAAAAGCTCCAAGTATAGAAACGGAAATTGAATGCTTTCGAGTCTATCAAGAATTGGGTGACCTGACGATAGAACTGACTGAATTCTTGAAAGATAAAGGTTATAAAAGTGAAGCTCATCATCCTTTTGGAGGAAAGTTACTCATACCACCACTCGTTGTCTCTTCTGGTTTGGGAATTATAGGTCGGATGGGCATGGTAATAACTCCAGAATTCGGTCCAAGACAGCGCTGGAGTCTAATCACCACGGATGCACGTCTGCCAAATCCTGCTCCTAAAGATTTAAAGGGCATGGAGGAATATTGCTTAACATGTGGCTCTTGCATAAAGAATTGTAAAGGTGGGGCAATTCTTGAGGAACCTATTGAAAGGATTAAAGGATCTGGAATAAAAACAAGAATAGATCGTTCCAAATGCATAAAAAGCATTTTAAACTACAATTATTGTAGTGTATGCTTGAAAATTTGTCCTCAGGGACACCCAAAAAAAAAGGTTTAATAACAGCAAATACAAATACAAAAACTTCTAAATTAGAATTGAGATATCTAAATATAATAATTAGATCAAATATAGGAGAATATTTTGTCACATTATAAGAACGTTGAAAATACCTTACTAAATTTGGAAAAATACAAGACCAAAAGATATACCCTTGAAAAGGTTATAAATAAATTCATAGAGCCAGGTAATCGAATTTTTATCGATTCTGGTTGTTCAGAACCCATAGATCTTACTCAAAGGTTAATAGAATTGGGACCCACTATTCCCGATATAGAGATATTGCACTTTTTGAGTTTAAGCGACCTTGATTATTATAAAACTGCAGGTGGCATTGAAGATCTATTTCGACATAATGCTTTTTTCATTGGGAAGAGTCTAAGGAATGCCGTTAGGGATGGCATGGCTGACTATACTCCCATGTTATTATCAGAAATTCCCAAATTATTTAAAACCGGGCAAATGCACTTGGATACAGCACTCATCCAAGTCAGTCCACCTGATAAATATGGATTTTGTAGTTATGGAATTAACGTGGATATCGTTAAGCCTATTGCAGAAGCAGCAGATAACGTTATTGCAGAAATTAACCCAAAAATGCCCCGTACCCTGGGAAATTCTTTTATTCATATCGATGATATTGACGGATATGTATTTTCAGATCATGATATTATAGAATTCAAATATCAACCACCTGATGAAATAGCTGAAAGGATCGGAATGTATGTTAGCACGCTTGTGGAAGATGAATCTACCATACAAATGGGCATTGGTCAGATTCCTAATGCTTGTATTGAGAAATTAGAGAATAAAAAAGATTTAGGCATTCATAGTGAGGTCTTTTCAGATGGAATTGTCGATTTAGTTGAGAAGGGAGTGGTCACGTGTAAAAAAAAAACCATCCATAAAGATAAAATTATATGTTCATTTGTCATGGGGTCACGAAAGTTATATGATTTTGTGGATGATAATCCAATGGTGGAATTTCATCCATGCGATTATACCAATGATCCATTTGTGATCAGCCAAAATAATAAACAAGTAGCGATTAATGCCGCTCTTTCAGTTGATATAACTGGACAAGTTAATGCGGATTCCATTGGACATGAATTTTATAGTGGAATAGGAGGTCAAGTAGATTTTGTTCGAGGCTCGGCTAGATCAATAGGTGGAAAACCCATTATGGTAATTCCTTCTACGGTAACACTTTCAAATGGAGAAGTTGTTTCAAGAATAGTCCCACATTTAACTCTTGGAACAGGTGTTGTTATTACAAGAGGAGATGTGCATTATGTTGTAACCGAATGGGGAATTGCTTATCTTTATGGAAAGAGCGTGAGGGAGCGTGTTCTTCAAATGATCAATATCGCACATCCAGATTTCCGCGAAGCATTATTAGAACAAGCAAAAAAATGGAATTATGTCTATTCTGACCAAAAATTACCAAAATCGATAGAAGGAAGGATAAGTATCTATCCTGATAAATATGAAACCGCCTTTCAATTGAAAAATAACAAAAAAATCAAAATTCGACCAATTCAATCTACAGATGAAAGAATGCTTCAAGAATTATACTATTCCTTAGACGAAAAGGATAGATATTTGAGGTTTTTTGCACCCCAAAGCGATTTTCGTCATAAAAAAGTTCAATCAGCGGTCAACATTGATTATACAACTGACATGGTGTTAGTAGGAGAATATTCTGAAAATAAACATAAAAAAATTGTCGCGATTGGCGGTTTTTTTAAAACGGACAAACCAGATACCAAAGATCTTGCATTTACCGTCCATAAAGAATGGAGAGGAAATGGAATAACGACCTTTTTATTAAATTATCTGATTACAATCGCTCGTGAATTAAATTGTAGCGCACTTTCAGGGACTATCCTTTTAGAAAACAGGTCAATGTTGAATATTATTAATAAATCAAACTATCCATTGAAATATAACAAAATTGAGGGAGGAGTTATAGACTTCATAATGGACATCACGAAACAATAACTATATATTTATTATCCTGATAGGAATATGATACCTTAGCAATAATATTTATCTTGAAATTAATGATCATGAATGAAATTGAATCTGCTTCTAAGCTTAAATGTGAACAAAGTAGATCTTTTGAGGGTGTTACCCTTGAAACAACAAGACGCATAAGATCTATTGATTTTGTAAAGGGTTTAGCCATACTTTTCATAGTTTTAGCACATATCTCGGTAATTTGGTTTTCGCCAGAATGGGTCTTCTTATTCGGAACAGTATATCTTTTCTTGGATATTTTGGGACCTTCTTTATTTATATTCCTTTCAGCATTAAGCGTCATTTTTAGCATAAGGAGAAAACAGTATAGATTACCCGAAAATGTTATAAGAAATCGAATTCTGACGAGAGCAATTTTATTTTTACTAGTTGGCATTTTTTTAGGTAATAGTTTAAATGGATTTAATCCAAGTATTAATAGGGAATATCCATTCCCCCTAAGTTTGTGGGGATGGGACATCTTAGTTTTTATTGGATTTTCACAATTGGTTTCCTATTACATCGTAAAGCTAAGTAAATTCAATCGTTTAATTATTGCATTAATAATAATACTTGCTTCAGAACCTCTTAGAGCTTTTTTATTTTTTGGTAGAAATCTAAATCCTTTTTTTTGGATATTAAATTACATCATAACCTCTCCTGCACCCCATGTGATGCTTTTACCTTGGATTGGGACTATTTTTCTCTCTTCTATATTTGGAGAATACTTGTATGATGCCATGATTGATGGATCCAAAGGTGCTTATAGGGATTTATTGAGAAATTTCACGTGTTATGGTTTTATTCTTCTCCTTTTTGGAATGATTAGTGGTTTTATGCTAATAAATCCCTTAGATACGGAATTTATACCCTTATTTCCCCAAGTGAATCATTATTATTACTATTTAAATCAGCAAGACTTCATTGAAATTACAGCACTTCCCCTTTTCTTGATAAGGAGTACATTTTCTTTCATGTGGTATAGCCTTGGGGCTGCTCTTTTAATAATAGCTATAAGTTTCTATTTTTTAGATATAAAAAAGAAAGATAACATCTTTATTGACATGCTAATTTATTATGGAAATATATCATTAAGTCTGTACATTATCCATTTTGCTTGGGCTTTTCTTTATCGGGGGCAATTTCCAATCTATTTTTTTCCATTTGTCATGGTAGGTTATTTAGCATTCTTAGCATTTTTATTATATTTTTGGAATAAATATGCAGGTGGAATAGGAACTCCAGAATGGCTCGTAATTCAAATGGGAAAGCTTGGACAAAAAAAAATTATTGATAAGTAAAATTAATGTTTATTTTTTATATTTCTTCTAAATATTTTGTCTAAAAATGATAATTAAATTTTTATAAAGTATTAATTTTTCAAAAAAACAAGGGAATTTTAAAATGAAGCTTAACATTATATTAACTAAGGTTCATTAAAAAAGTGTGAAAAAAAATTGAGTAGAGCAAAGGAAATAGCAGTACCAGATAAACTTCAAGGATATTCCCAAGTTAGGCTTGATGTAGACCTGACTAATGGAACGATCAAAGAAAGTGAATTATCTAAAGATTTTTGTCGTGATTGGATCGGAGGATACGGATTTGGAGCAAAAGTTCTATGGGACGAATTGAAACCGGGTATAGACCCCCTCAGTCCTGATAATATATTTATTTATGCTCATGGTCCATTTCCAACTACTATTTTGCCAACTTCATCAAAATACGGCGTTTTTGCAAAATCACCTTTAACAGGAATGTTTGGAATGGCGATTTCATCAGGTTCAGTTGGAGCACAAGCAAGAAGAGCAGGAATAAACATGATTGTTTTTAAAGGAAAAGCACCAAAACCCGTTTATATGGTTGTTGATGATGATGATAGATATTTAGTCCCCTGCGGAGATACGTTATGGGGAAAAGGTACATGGGATACTGAAGAAATCTTGAGAGAAGAATTTCAGGATCAAAGACTCGCCGTGATGGCAATCGGTCCCGCAGGAGAAAGAATGTCAAGGATGGGATGCATAACCAATGACAGAAATCGTCAAGCTGGACGAACTGGAATGGGTGCCGTGATGGGATCTAAGAATCTCAAAGCAATAGCATTTAGAGGGACGAAAAGTATAAAAGTAGCACGACCCACTGAATTTTACAAGCTAGCAAAAAAACTAATAAAAGTGGCTAATGGTCCTTCGACCTCTAAATATCGTGACTTAGGCACTCCCTCGGGATTAACAAGTTATAATAAACTTGGAATGATGCCTACATGTAATTTTCGTGAAGGTACATGGGAAAAGATTGATGATGGGACGTTTACTGGTGAAACATTGAATGAAGATTGGGTTGTGAAAAAAGTTGCATGCTCTCAATGCCCCATCGCATGCGATCATATTGCGAAGGTTCCAAAAACGCATCCTCATTGGCCAAATTTATTCTCTTCTATTGATGTTGAAATGTGCTATTCATATGGAACTAATATTGGAAATTCTGATTGGCCAACTGTATTTAAATGCATTCAACAATGTGATGACCTTGGTATTGATGCTATATCTGGAGGTGTAACATGTTCAATGGCATGTGAATTATATGAATTAGGACTTATAACAAAAGAGGATTTAGGATATGAACTACCATTTGGATCCACGGTTAATTTAGTGAGGTTTAATGAAGAAATGATTCTTGGAAAAGGATTTCCAGGAAAGATCTTTGGTGATGGATGTAAGCGTGCTGGTGAGAAACTGGAAGAAATGGGTAGAAAAAATGCAAGCTATTATGGCATGCAGATAAAAGGTCTTGAAATGCCTGCTTTTGATATTCATGGAATGACTTCTTTTGCAGTGGGAGAAAGCGTATCAATAAGAGGGGCGTGTCACTTGAGAAATGGAGCTTATGGATTGGATGCTAAAGGGACTTATAACAGGTTTGCATACGAAAAACCATTAGAACGTGGTAAGGAAATTAAAAAAATTGAAGATATATATGCTATAATTGATTCATATATCATATGTAAATTCACTAGAGGGATTTATGAAAGTGATGATGAAATGGCAAAAGTTTACGAGCTTGTAGCCGGTATTCCTGCTACGGAAGGTTCAATAAGTCTTAGAGGGGACGCAATTGTAACTCTCTCAAAATGCTTCAATATTAGAGAAGGAGCCACAAGAGCAGATGATCATCCTCCACAAAGGTTTTTTAAAGAAGCCCATACAAGAGGTCCAGCGAAGGGAATCACGCTCGATGAAAAAGGATACCAGGCAATTTTAAGCGGATATTACGAAGCAAGAGGATGGAATAAAGAAACGGGAATCCCGACTAATGATACATTAAAAAAATTAGGGTTAGATTTTGTCATTGGAAAAATAGGAGGTACCGATTAAATGGCACCAGATATTAAAAAAAAATTACATAAATTCTTAGTTGTCAATCCAGAATTATGCACTGGATGTGAGACTTGCGAATCTGTTTGTTCTTTTGTCCATGATGGTGAATTCAATCCAATTAATACAAGAATTCATAGGATAAGAATTGAACCAATCTTAAATGTCGCTCTTGCTTGTCAAAAATGTGAGGATGCTCCCTGTATTCGGTCTTGTCCTGAAAAAGCACTTGAAAAAAATAAGGACAGCTCTGTTGTCGTAAATGAAGAAAAATGTAATGGATGCGGATTTTGCGTGCGAGCTTGCAATTTTGGATTGATGTCCTTACATTTATCATCTCAAAAGGCATTAGTATGCGATTTATGTGAGAGCATGAAGGAGGAATTTATCGATCCGGATGTTGGAAGAAAAGAACCTCAATGCATAATAGTTTGCCCAAAAGAAGCAATTTCACTTAAAAATGTCGTCCAAATAGGTGAAGAAACAAGAATAGAAGCGGCAAAAAAGCTTTTCGCAGATTTACTAGAAGAAACTTGAAAAATATTTCTTTAATTAATTTTTTTTTATTTTGATGTTGTCACCAATGATATA
>DXJM01000419.1 GCA_019057355.1 Promethearchaeota archaeon
ATCGTACTTTTAATTTCAGATTATTTCAAGGTCTTGATATGGTTTGAATGCCAAAAGCTGTATAAACAAAAAAATCTCAACATTAATAAAAGGAACCATTTTGTGCCTCAATTTATATTAATTTAATTTTATAGATAATTCTAATGAACTGGTCCATATCTAAGGCTAAATTATTCTCGAAATGTCAGAGAAGATGGTTTTATTCCGAGATTATGGCAAGTAAGTATGGTAAGGATATCCATAGAAATGAAGCCTATATATTAAAGCAGTTAGGCAGTATCCATTCATGGAGAGGGAAACTTGTTGATTATGTAATAGAAAGACTACTCGTACCTAAATTTAATGAAAAAATGTTGCCCCCTTTTAACGAAATTGAAAGTCTAGTTTCTGAATTAATGGAGAAACAATTTAAATTTGCAAAAGAAAAGAAATATCGTGACCCAAAATTAACCAAAAAAGAGGCGGGGGATAATTATTGCGCACTTCGAGAAATAGAATGGGCAGATGAATTAGATAGTGAATCCCTCAATATAATTAAGCAACAAGTATTAGTTTCGTTAAAGAATTTACTCAAATCCAAACTTATGAAAAAGTTTTTAGCTCCCGACACTATTTTGGTTGCACAGAAGAGTCTTAATTTTAAAATTAAAGGAGTCAACATCATTAGTCGCCCAGATTTAATTTTATACTTTAAAGACAAGCCTCCGCTAATTATTGATTGGAAAGCCTATTATCATGGAACTGAGAATGCTCGGATGCAACTTGGGGTATACTCAATCGCTCTCGCAGAATGTGTGGCAACTGATCCTTATTTGAAACCCATGGATGATCCAACCGAAATAAGATTAATTGAATATCAACTCTTAAAAAATTTCCAAAGAGAATATAAGCTATCCATGTCAGATGTGGACGAAATTAAACAATATATCAATGATTCCTTACAAAAAATGCTGAAACTGAGCGAACATAACAACTATCACGAATTTGATATAAAACAATTTGAAAAGACAATCACCCCTGAATGTAAATATTGTAATTTTAAAACCCTCTGCCGAAATGAGAAAATTAAATATCAAGTTAATTTAACTAAATTTTTAACTGATTAATTGAGAACAGATTTCCGTCCTGCTAATTATTATAAGTTTTTTATTTTTTATAAAACTAAAACCCATTTTTATTTGACAAAAATCATAAAGTTAAGCCTGAAAAGATAAAACTGAGCTTTTTAAAAATTAAGTATCATAAAAATTGACTTTCATGACCATTCTTTAGAGGAAGAAAAAGAAGAGAGTTGCTATTCATTAGAGGAATGCCGAGTTCAGAGTGATAGCATATTAGAAATCGTTCATAGACATCAACATGGCACGGCTAACCCTGACATCCCACATATGATATACTAGCCCGGTAATGGCTAATATAGAATACCTGACATACCAAAGCTAGCTAGCAATGTGCTACCTCTTAATCGAATATAGATTTGTGCGTATTATCAACAATCAATTTCACCATTATTGTTTGAAATTACATTGATAAACTTTCTTATTGAACTTTATCAATATAGTGATAAAGCTTATAAGAGAATATTCATTCATGAATTTATGATTGAGAAATCTTTATTGTTTGAAATTTTAAGAGATCAAAATTCCTGGCATAAAACGCCAAAATTTCAATATATTGATAGAAATGAATATTTAGAGCAAATTGAAAAATATTTACCTTCTAAATCAATTTTAATTCTACAAGGACCGAGAAGATCTGGAAAAACAGTCTTATTAAAATTACTTATTAAAGATATGATGGAATATATTAATAAAAATTATATCCTCTATGTTAATCTCGAAGATTATAGATTGGTACAATACTATTCTTTAGAACTATTGGAAAAAATCTATGACGTTTACAGAGAACATGTAAATCCTAGAAATGAAATGTATTATATTATCGATGAGATTCAAAATATCGATGGTTTTGAACATTTTTTGAGAACAAAATACGACAATGAAGAAAGAATTAAATTTATTATAACGGGGTCAAATGCAAAATTGCTTAGTAAAGAGCTTGCTTCACTTTTAACAGGAAGAACCCTTAGTTTTGAAATATTCCCCTTTTCCTTCAAGGAATATCTTAATTATCAAAAAGTAGAGGTTGAAGATAATTCCTATTATGCCCTCGAAAGCAGGAAACATGAATTAAAACACCTCTTTAATCATTATTGCAATAATGGGGCCATACCAGAATATTTAGATGATCCCGTAAAAGAAAGACTAGAAGAATATTTTGAAAATGTAATTTTAAAGGATGTGGTGGAGCGCTATAATATACGGAATGCAAAGCTATTTAAGGAACTAGGTATCTATCTCCTCTCCAATGCAAGCACTCTAACATCATACAACTCTCTTAGCAAAACTTTCGGAGTATCAATAAACACCATCAAAGAATATATCTCCTATTTAGAAGCGGCGTATCTTTTTTTTAGTGTAACCTCGTTCTCCTTTTCATATAAAAAGCATGTTACCGTGCCTTCAAAAGTATATTGTATTGACAATGGATTGATTAATTTAGTAAGCTTTAAATTTATAGAAAACCGGGGAAAATTATTTGAAAATTTAGTGTTTCTGGAATTAAACAGAAGCAAAAAAGAAATTTATTATCACAGCGATAAGAAGGAATGTGATTTTATTCTCAAAGATAAACTAAAAATTAGTAGTTCTATCCAAGTTACAGTAAGCATTCAAGATGAAAAAACAAAAAAAAGGGAATTAGACGGATTACTAGATGCTATCAAAAAATATGATTTAAATGAAGGACTTATTCTTACTGAAGATGAATATAATGATTATGAAATTGATGGTAGTAAAATAAAAGTAAGACCTATTTGGTTTTGGCTTTTAAATAAAGAAGATTAAGGACACGATCGTACAACAAGAGCATGGTAAGACGAAGATATTACACCCTTGAGTGATTTCCATGTCAATAATTATTTATATCTTCAATAAATAACATTAGCTCACTAATAGTATTAATCTTAATTTCCTCAATCCCATAAATTAAATCTTTCATTAAATCCCAATTAAGATCAAAGGAATAGGCATGCCTCGAGAAATGGCGGAATCCCAAATATTCTTTTAAAATTTCATAAGTTGTATTTGTATGGACTATTTTTTTACGATTTTTAGAGGTATTTACCACCTGATCAAGGAGTTCTACGGGCCATCTTTCACTAGTAGGCTTTTTTTCATCAATCTTCTTTGCAATTAATCTAAAGATATTTTCTAACCCATTATGAAATGAAAGGAAAAACATGGCTAAAGCATTTAATTCAATAAAGGAAGGTCTTTAGTTTTCAACTGCTTTGGATATACCAGATTATAGCAAAAAAAATAAACACACATAATAAATATATTGAGAAAATTAAAACCAGACATTCAAGATTTAGAAAGAAAATTAGGTAAGAATTGATTTGACTTTTTTTTAAATATGCATAAAAGTATATTATTAAACTAAGTGGGACTTTATTTTTAATAGTAATAAAAACATAAAATGAGTGAACCATGCTAGAAGAAGTCAATTCATATCGAAATATAATAGATTACATGTTTCTATTGCGCATCATAAAGTACTCAAAATTAAGGCTTATTAAATTATTTGAGAGCTCGACAATGGATCTCTCTCACATTAAATCCATAAAAAAAGATGCTTTAACAAAGATATTGCTTTCAAAAAAGAAATCTAATTTAGATTATTTCAATAAAATTTCAAATCTATATAATTTTAATCCAAACGAGGGAGAATATACAGATTTAGAAAAATTAGTCAAACATTGCATTCAAAACCATATTGCGATTATGACCCCTTTTAATAAAGGGATACCTAAATTGCTTCAAATATTACCCCCAGAAAGGCGAGATTTAGTTTTCATTAAGGGAAGCATGAAAGATGATGATCTAAAATCTTACTCCATATGCGGAACCCGAACGCCGACAAAGGATGCAATTATTAAGACTAAACAAATTTCAGGAAAATTAGCACAATGTAATTTTACGCTTATTAATGGTTTTGCGAAAGGGGTTGATATTGAAGCATTTAAGGGAGCTAATATGCAGAATGGCCGATATATAGGCGTTTTAGCTTCGGGAGTCGAGAATGTTTATCCCCCTGAGAATAAACAATATGTGCAACTAGTAATTGAAAAGGGTGCCTTAATATCCCAAAGTCTTATATGGAACCGCGTTACAAAATTTTCATTGCAGATGAGAAACCGATTTTCTGCCCAATTATCATTGGGAAGCATCTTTATCGAGGGGAATTACAAATCAGGTACGAAATGGCAATATAAATTTGCAAAAGAAGCTGGTCGACCTGTGTTTTATTTGGAACCAAAGGATTGGAATCATGATAATTCTCATGTTTTAAAAATGATTAAAGATGGAGGCGGAATTGAAATTAAAAATGATCTTAGTAATATTGATGAAATAATTGATGCATTAAACGCAGAATTCGCAAAAAGATCGGAGGCATTCAAGGATTAATCATATCAATTTTGATTTTGGAGCTTTTGAATAAGAAGAAATTGTAATCAATTCCATATCTCTCATTAAAGGAAAATTTTCTCTAAATATTGCCCCAAGCTTTCCGAACGAATTTAGAAGACCTTTTTGGTTTTATGATTTAAAGAAAAGGCTCAAAGTTGAGGATGCTATTTCTTTAGGACCGTATTATCCACGAAGTAATCTTGATATTGATTCAACTTGGACTCCAAATTTAAGATATCCCGCCTTCTCAGATATTGTATTTAATTCTAAGTAAGGACCTTTACATAAGAAGTCAGTTACCAATCATATAATTGAATCAAGAAAACAACAATTAAGAATATTGTCTAATTTTTATGCTTATTATTTGAAAGCTGTAATTAACTCGCTAAACTACAGTGAGCTTCTTCCTATACCCGCTAAGTCAAAATATTCCTTTAATTCAGTTGAAATAATTAGCACGATATAAATTATTAAGTTCTTTGAGATAATCTCTCATTTTTCTATTTCGCCAATTTATAATAGAAATCTGCTTTAGTTAAAGGAGTTCAACCTCAAAAGAGTTCGAGTCATGGGATTAATCCACGAGAGCAATATCCTTTTGGAGGCTGAATTCAATGGAGTTCTCGACATGCCTTCTTCTACCGCTCCTCGCGCGCGCGGGAATCGTTCGACCAAGAATGTAATAGGAGGCTTGTTTTGCCATCGAAAGATAAATTACGAGTTTATCGGGAGTTTTCTTTTTCCACTCATTTAATTTCTGCAGCCACGCTCTTACATATACGACATTATTCTTGATAATGAGCTCGCAGCTAAGACCGCAATAATTGGTAAGAAAGACACTTGCAAACTCCGCAATGAGTTCTTCTTCTGCATGATTTGTTTATTGAAGAAATATTCTTAACCAATCTTTTTTTGAGAGTGAATCCTTTATTAAATAAAAAAAATTTGTCAAACAATCAATTCTTACCCTTCTTATTACAATAACGGAAAAAATGAGGATTTACACTACTTAATTAATATATTCAAGGAATTTTAAGATTTACACCACTCCTTACCGACCGCAATGGATATATCGTGACAGAAACCTCTATCCGCCTTTTCTTTCCAAGTTAAAAGTTGGTGAATATATTTCCTATGAAGAATTTAGAATATTGTTTGGAGAATTCTATGATATTGATATTTTTAATCCATTTACAAGCAGTTGGAGGCTTATAACTGGTGTCTTTATTGAGAAAATTTTACCGTTATTTGATTATTTTGATTTAATTAAGCTAAGTAATAGAGATACTAAGAAAATTGATAATCTAAAGGAATTAAAGATAAAAATTACTCCATTGGGAAACCAATTTTTTTCATATATGACTAATTTTATCAACCCTCAAGAGGACGAGGATAATGATAAGATATAAAGAGATATTTAATCGGTATTAAGACTTCTTAAAAAGACGGAATTGTTTAGCGATATTTTTCATATTTTAACAAATCAATATAGAGAGTGGAGAATTGTTTTTTATCTCTAAACCATTCAAAACCCATATTAACTTTTTTTAAATAATAATCCTTCATATCTTTGGATGTTTCCACTAATAATAATCTACACGCAACAATAGTACTGGCTTCAAAGGCTTTTTCAAGAGCTATTTTAATTAAAAAACCTCCTAAATCTTTTCCTTGATAATTGGAATCGACTCCTAATCTTCCAAGTAAAATAACGGGAATTTTGTCTATTCCAAAAAACCTCGCATCCCCTGTATTTAGCTGAGATGCTGATAATGATATAAAAGCAATAGTTTTATGGTTGATTTTATCAGATAAGACATGTATTTTAGATATCTTCACCTTCTGATTTGTTAAAGCAAGATTTTTAAAGAAAAAATCGATCTCATCGTCCTTACAAGAAAAATTGTCAAGAAGATCGGATTCCTCTAATTCTTTTAATATATATAGTCTGTCAAGATTCAAGCTATTTTTTTTGAATTTCTTCTAAACTAATTGTATAATTATTTTCTTTTAGTTTATCATATAAAATACGAGCAGATTGAAAGAATTCTTTAGTTTTAGAATTTACTTCTGTACTTTTTAAGGATTTTTTAATTCTCTTAACTTCCTCATCATTAAGGGTTAAATCTTGATCTAAATGAAAAAACAGGTTTTCATTAAAGTAGTTCTGTTCTTCTTTAATTTTTTCTTTTTTATTAAGAGTTGTCATCATTATTATTATACCAATTCTACCTTAAATTTATAACGAAATTTTCTTTCGCGATCGGTTTTTTTATTTTTATTTTTATTTTATTAAGCTTTCAAGACGTCTACTCTAAAAAGAAAAAAGTATTGTGGAAAACGGACATTTATGTCAGAGGGGATTTTTTTCTTTATCCCTTACAGGCTGGTTAGAATAATTAAAAACCATTTTTATCATCAGATTCAACATTAAGGACATATAACCAGATATATCCATATATTATTGAATTAACATTAAATCCAGTATTTTTATTAAATTTTTCGATAAAAGTTATATTTAAGATGAAGAGATTATATATACGAAATGTTATTAGTAATATAATAACATTTACTGAAAGTTGATTCAAGAAAGCAACGATTACACCACAAAAATATGCTGCTACGAAGAAATTACATTATTGAGTTTTCATGATGGTTAGATAGATATGTTTCGTAAATTTCATCTAGCATTTTCAGGTCCCATTCGGAAGGTTTTTTCTTTGACTTACCTCATGAATTAAAAATTCCCAATCTCCATCGGACGAGCAGACCATAGAGAATAATAATTATTAATCTATCATCAAGACCAGAATCATACTTTTGATATTCAAGCATGACATCATCAATTTGATAGTGACAAGCTTTGGATGAAATACGTGATTGAATTAAAGAGGTTCAATCTCAAAAGATTTCCAGTCAGGGTATTAATCCACGAGAGCAATATCCTTTTGGAGGCTGAATTCAATGGAGTTCTCGACATGCCTTCTTCTACCGCTCCTC
>DXJM01000420.1 GCA_019057355.1 Promethearchaeota archaeon
AGTTTATTAAAATATTTCATGGTGATAGATAACATTCATTTATTAAACTTGAAATTTTTAATATTCATGTTTTACTCAAAAAATCAAAAAAATGCAACTTGTGAGATTTAATGCCTATAGGAATGTTTCTCATTAAATGGGATGACGTGCAGGGAGGCATGGTATGGCTAAAGTACCCAAATGAGATCAATATCTCCATAAATGCCGTACAACAGATACAAATATCTCATAATTTCATAGAATCTTATATAACGATACAGGAAAAAGACTGGAATTCAATTTCATATTATAATGAACAGGAAGAAGTGATTATTGTATTGATTTTAGATGATTTTGATGATAGTAGAGATTATAGGATTTGTGTTGAGGAATTTAATAACAATCTTGGCAAGGGATTATCAGAAACAGAATTAGTTGAGAGGTTAGAAAAAGCTTTAAACATGAAAGTTTTTCGAACTACAGACGAGGTCATGGCTAAGTTATCAAATGAGTGGTCAAGTTCAAAAATGAAATTGCATGATATTGAAGCAGTTATTAAGGAGGTCTTAGACATGGATATTTTATCCGTTAGAGGAAAAATAATACTCTCATTGATCTTGAATTCAGAATTACCCTTGAAAGAAATAAAGAATAAAGCCCGAACCAGTAAGAAATGGACTGAAAATGTGTTAAATACTCTTATAAAAAATAATATCATAGGATATAATTATGATAAAGAAACCTACTTTCTTAAATTGTAAAAATAATCTTCCAAATCATTTCAATAATGTTCTGAATCCAATTTATTTCTCCTTAAAGCTAAGTGTCATCGCTTTATTCACCTAAAAAGATAATATCAAAATTCAAGGTCTTTCATTGATTTATTAATCATAAAAAACATATTATTCTAAAGTGAGATTTAAATATTTGAAAGTTCATTCAAATTTAATGAGATTAATTAAAAAATCAATTTTTTTAGTTAGAAGGATGTTTATAGCTATATTTTATAATCATTTAACCTTTTTTCAAAAGGTATTCACGAGTTAGGGGTGATTTATATTTCTATTTATTACGTTTACATTTTAGAAACTACTTCGAGCACTGGTAGGAAAAGTTTTTATACGGGCTATACAAATAATCTACAGAGACGATTAAAGCAACATAAAGAAGGAAAGGGCGCAAAATATTGTAATGGCAAAGAAAAAATTGAATTAAAGTATTTTGAAACGTTTTTAGAGAGACATGAGGCAATGAAGCGAGAAAAGGAAATAAAATCATTAACCCGAGTTCAGAAACTTGCATTACTGAATAATTTTATCAATAGTTAAACACAATTCTTTAGTGAATATTGTGCAAAATTTTTTAATTTGTTTAGTTGGCTTACCTGCTTCGGGCAAATCAACACTAGCAGGGATCTTAAAAGAGAGCATGTCAGAAGAATTTAAAGATAGAAAGGTAAAAATTATAGATCCAGATCTAATCAGAAAATCATTAGCTCCTGACATTTTTGACCATGAACAAGAAAAAAAGGTTCGAGATATGAGTTTGCACGCCATTTTAAGCGAATTAAAAGAAGGGACTATTGTCATAAGTGATGACCTGAATTATTATTCTAGCATGAGACATGACCTGAAAGAGATCGCGGATGCTTTACAGCTACCTTTTTTTATCATTCACGTTGCAACACCCCTAAAAACATGTCTGAAATGGAATGAAAAGCGAGGGAAAAAAATACCGGATGAGGTCATTGAAAGAGTTCACAAGAAATTTGATTTATTCAATAAATACCAATGGGATAGACCATTTTACGTGGTCAATCTTTCCAATACTATCGATATTGATAAAAAAAATCATGCGAATGAAATCATAGCAAGGATCATTATTATTCTTAACGGATCAAAATTGGAAAGGGGGGAAAATGGTCGGGAAAAAACGAATATTACCATAGAAAAGCAAAAATTAGAGATTATAACAAGGCGAACTGTTGGAATGTTATTGAAAAATACCAAGAATCTTTCCGTTAAAGATGAGATACTTGATTTAAGAAAAAAATTCATAAAAGATAACCTGATTGTATCACTTAGTGAATCAAAAATAGCTCATAATCTGATCAAATTTTTAGAAGAAGAATTGAATCAAAAACTTAGTTAAAATTCTTCAATCTTTAAATTATAAAAAATAAAGAAAAACAAATTAAGGATGATGTATTTTTACAAAGTGAGTCAAAATAATAAAATTATTATCGATAAGAATTTTTTTTTTAAAAATGACAATGTCAGAAGAAATCAAACTCCGAATTGAAAGGTTAGAAAAAAGTAGAAGTGGACGCTCCTTATGCTATGTTGATCAACAAGTATTAGAGGAAAAAGGAATTGTTACGGGAGATATTATAGAACTAAAAGGGAAGAAAAAAACAACCGCTATCGTGGTTGCAAGCGTAACAGATAAAGGAAAAAAGGTAATACGTCTCGATGGTCTACAGAGATTGAATGCTGGAGCAACAATAGGAGAATATATTACTATAAAAAAAGCTGAAGTATATCCTGCAAATGAAATTGTCTTAACTCCTACTCGTCCTGATATTGATCTAAAAAAACAATCTGAGGCTATTAAAGGGAAGCTCATAGATAAACCTGTTGTTATTGGAGATGTCGTGGATGTTTTGGGATCCTTTGTCCAAAAAGAAAATTCAGATAATCCCATGGAGGGTATGATGAAAATGTTCATGCCCGGGGGTAAAAAACGACCAACTTTAGGAACCTTAAGATTAATTGTTGAAAATGCTTCACCTTCAGGGAAGGTGGTAAAGATAACACGCAACACGAAAATTAAAGTGAACAAGCGAGTTGCGGTCTTGAATGTTTCTGGTGGAGTTGTAACTTACGACGATGTGGGTGGGCTCACCGATGAAATTCAAAGAATTAGAGAAATGGTTGAATTACCTCTAAAACATCCTGAATTGTTCCATCGCCTAAATATTGATCCTCCAAAAGGAGTTTTATTTTATGGTCCTTCAGGGACGGGAAAAACATTAATGGCAAAAGCAGTTTCTCAAGAATCTAATGCAAATTTTAAAATCATCAATGGTCCAGAAATTATGAGCAAATTCTATGGAGCAAGTGAAGGGCGACTTCGAGAAATTTTCAGAGAAGCGGAACAAGAAGCGCCAACAATAATTTTTATTGATGAAATCGATTCAATTGCTCCTAAAAGGGTTGATACTTCTGGAGAGGTAGAGAGACGTGTTGTTTCTCAATTATTATCCCTCATGGATGGTTTACAAGGAAGGGGCGAGGTTATTTGTATTGGTGCAACGAATAGAATAAATTCAATCGATGAAGCTCTTAGAAGACCAGGAAGATTTGATAGAGAAATAGAATTTGGAGTTCCAAATGTTAAAGGACGTAAAGAAATTTTTCAAATTCACACCCGGGGAATGCCTCTTCATGAGGATGTAAAATTAGATCGTTATGCAGAAATTACCCATGGATTTGTCGGGGCAGATATCATGGCTGTAGGAAGGGAGGCTGCAATGTTCTCATTACGAAGAGTTTTACCAAAAATCAATTTAGATGAAGAAATTCCAAGCGATATTATTCAGGAATTGGTAATAACGGATGATGATTTTATCCGGGCTATAAACATGGTTGAACCTTCTGCAATGCGTGAAGTCATGATTGAAATACCAAACGTTGCATGGGAAGATGTTGGAGGATTAGAAGAGATAAAAGATGAATTGAAAGAAGCAGTAGAATGGCCATTAAAATACCCCGAATTATTCGAAAAAGCGGGTATTCGCCCTCTTAACGGAATATTACTTTTTGGCCCTCCTGGTTGCGGAAAAACATTACTTGCCAAAGCAATAGCTACTGAAAGTCAAAGCAATTTTATTTCAATAAAAGGTCCAGAAATTTTTTCCAAATGGGTCGGCGAAAGCGAGAAAGCCATAAGAGAAATCTTTAGAAAAGCACGGCAGGCAGCACCATCAATTATCTATTTCGATGAAATTGATGCCATAACGTCTGGTCGAGGAGACTATCAAGGCACTCAAGTATATGCCTCAATAGTAAATCAAATGTTAGTTGAAATTGATGGTATTGAAAACCGAAAAGGCGTTGTTGTCGTGGCAAGTACAAATAGACCTGATATTGTTGATCCTGCATTTTTACGACCTGGAAGATTTGATAGGTTATTATACATAACGGCGCCAAATATGGAAGCAAGGTTGAGCATTCTTAAAGTACATTCTAAAAACATGCCTCTTGCAGGAGACGTTTCATTACAAAAAATAGCCCAAATGACGGAAGGTTATAGCGGTGCTGACCTTGAAAACGTCTGTCGTGAAGCAGGCATGCAAGCAATTAGAGAGAAAAGAGAAAATATAGAAAAAATTGAACTTAAACATTTTGAAACCGCATTGGCAAAAATAAATTCGACCCTCCCGAAGAGTGTAATTGAAAAATATGATTCCATGACGGAAGATATAATGAAGACTCGAAATATTGGAGAATCAAAAGAAGATTTATACCGATAGTTCATAAATTTTTAACAAAACTTTCTATCCTATCCATTGCTTCTTTCACTTTGTCTATTTCAGTCGCATATGATATCCTTAATTTATCATCTGAAAAGGAACCAAAAATATTTCCCGGCACGATGGCTACTCCTTTTTCTTTAATGATTTCCATTGAAAACTGTGAACCAGTCATGTTAAACGGCTTTACAGAAGGCATGATATAAAAAGCACCCCCTGGCTTGTGAACTTCAAAACCTATCGATTTTAGTCGCGAATAACACAATTCTCTACGTTCATTATAACTTTCAAGAATTTTTATAAAAAAGGAACGATCCATTTTCAATGCCTCGATGAAACCATATTGCGCAGCATGATTCGTTCCCGCTACGGTATATTGGAGATATTTTTCCATTAAATCTATAATTGATTTACTTGCAACGACATACCCGAGTCGAAAGCCCGTAGCTGAATAAAGCTTTGACATCGCATTGATTGTAATTGTCCTTTCAAGCATCCCATTTAATGAACCAGGACTCACGTGTTTCAATCCATCATAGAGATAATTTTCATACACCTCATCACTTATCAAATATAAATCATATTCAATTGCAATAGTTGCGATTTCTTCCAATTCATTCCTTTTCAAAACATAACCTGTTGGATTATTCGGTGAATTGATAAGAAGAGCCTTGGTTCTATGAGTTATGGCCTTTTCTATCTTTTCTAAGTCTGGTCCAAGATCGCTTCGGCGCTCGACCTCAACTACCTTAATGCCATAAAATGAGCCACAATAAAAATAGGAAACAAAATTCGGTGATGCAAGGATGAGCTCATCTCCAGGATTAAAAAGAGATGCATAAGCAAGCGTTATCGCATTTGAGCCTCCATTACACATGATGATATTATCTTCCCATCCTACATTTAAAGCATTATCTCGAGATAATTTTTTCTCTAATAACTGTAAAAGTTCAGGAACGCCCCGAGTGGGAGCATATGTCGTGATATTTCTATTCAACGCATCAATCGTGCCTTGAATGGCGGGCTGCGGAGTCTTAAAATCAGGTTGTCCAATTCCTAAACTGATAATATCCGATCTTCCAGCTGCTAAATCAAATAGCTCCCTGATCTTGGATTTAGGTGCTTTTATGACTTTTTGAGAAAGTTCTTTCATGGGTTTGATAATAATTTTAATAAGTTAAAAAATTTAGTGTTTTTATTATTTCTATAATTTGGAATGGAATATTTAATTAGTTGAATTCACCATGATTTCTCAAGATTTGATACACCAAATTTTTAAAAGCCAAATTGACGTTTTCATTAGTCTTCGCGCTTGTTTCAATGAAACCGCTTGCCTTGATTTCCTCGGCTAATTGGCTACCTTCTTCTTTTGGAACGGCTCTTTGATCCTCCAGATCTATCTTGTTTCCTATTAAGATGTAAGTTCCTTCTTTTTTAACATATTTTTTAAAATCTTTGAGCCAAAGTTCCTTAATATCATTAAAGGTGCCGTGACGCGTGACATCATATACCAATAATGCACCTACACAACCTTGGAAGTATAATGAGCGGACGACTCGATATTTCTCCTGGCCGGCTAAATCCCAGAGTATCAAACGGCATTTAGCATTTATCTCATCAACAAAAACATCCTTACGTATGATATTAGCGCCTAGCGTCGGCTTATAATCTTCTTTAAAGGCATGTTCTATGTAATTGTTTATGAGGGATGTTTTTCCTACTGCTGCCCCTCCAAGCACGACAATTTTAAAGACAAATTCTTTTATTTCATCGGAAGTCATATCAATCTTCTTGATTATTGGTTATTTTTAATTTTAATATAAAATTATTATGATCAGGATCACGTGCATTTACATTTTTGGCTATTGCCTTGACTTTCACAGTGGATTTTAAAGTTTTTTGTAAAGAATGGACCAAAAATCCCTTGAAGAGCTCGCAAGAAACTCCGATTTCGGAACAAAAAATGCATCTCTGAACTTTCACGTGTACTTCTTCGGGCATTTTTTTCACAATTTCAACTTTCCAATCCGTTTGGATTAATTCATTAATTTCTCTTACGATCTCGTCAAAATCTTTTCCAAAAGGAAACAAATAAAAGGAAAATTTTTCTCCTATAGTCTCTATCAATGAATTGCATTCATAAAGGAGTATGTTTTGAGCTGTTATGATTTTTTTAAAAGAAAAGAAATCCATGGTGTCATCGGGATTAATATTTTTGATATCTTTTAGATCTAGCATGTTAGCTTCTCTTAATATTGACTTTAAGCCATCATAATCAAGAACATCATGATATGCCGTCAATAAAGCTATTATTACTTTATTCTTTACTACTCCTTTGTATTCTCCAATCATGACTTAGTTACCAATAACAGTCCGTGTTTATAAAATTAAGAATCCTCTATATTCATTTTTGTTTTTAAAAATCCTCACCTTTAGTTTTCAAAACATGATTAACGAGTTTTATAAATGCATTTTCAACATTTTCTCCATTTTTTGCCGAAGTCTCGATGCATTCAATGGCATTAATAGTTTCCTTTAATTTCAAGGCATCCTGGATTTTTACTGTTCTATCTTCTTCCAAGTCATTTTTATTTCCAATTAAAACATACGGCGTATCATCGTTAGCATACTTGTTAAAATCGCGGAGCCATTTTCCCTCAATATCCAAAAACGAGAGATCTCGGGTGATATCATAGACTAAAAGGGCTCCAACACATCCTTCATAGTATTTATTTCGAGCTTTTTCGTATTGTTGTTGACCCGCAATATCCCATAATAACAATCGAACCTGAATGTCTTTAGATTTAAATTCAATATCCTTTCGGACGATATTTACACCCAGAGTTTTGCGGTAATCAGACTTAAATGAATGAGTCACGTATTGATTCACAAGAGAGGTTTTTCCAACTCCAGCATCGCCTAATATCGCGATTTTTAATACAAATTCTTTTCTTTTTTCACTTGACATCTTTTCACCTTTAGATTACAATTTCATGAGCATTACCCTTGATTGGGGATCTTCGGAACGGAATATTTTTTTTTTTATTTCTAACACGTAGACTTCTGCCGTAATTGAGATGATGGAAGGTTGACTTAAATGACCACCAATAACACTTAAATCCTCTCTTCCTAAATTAACATGGAGATGGATAATTGGTTCATCTTGATTATAGGTGATATTGCCCATGCAAGAGATTAATTCGAATGATTCTTCAAATGATTTGAAATGATATTCCTTTTTATGAAGATCAAAAAATCCTAAGGTGGCTTTTTTTAATGCCCCAATAACATTAACAAGTCCTGATATAATTTTATAACTCATTACCATTTCCTTAATTGCATCAATTAAATCTTCATCGGGTAATACTTTAGCAAGAATAACCCTTCCAACATTATCTACGATACTATCCACTTTGGTTCAGTTATTAGGATTTATTTTTAACATGTTTAACTATCATTCATTATAAAAGGTTATACATGTTTTCATAAAAAAACATTACTAAAGCCTCTAATCCTCCTTTTTCTTCCTTCTCAGGATGTGAAAAACCAGTTTTTTAAATGCCTCTTCAACATTATCTCCATATTTAGCACTCGTTTCCATATATTCAATACAATTTAAGTGGTTAGATAAATCTTCCCCTTCTTGTCTTGATATGGATCGAATTTCTTTCAAGTCCAATTTATTACCTATTAATAGATAGTCATTTCCTTTAGGATTACTCGAATATTTTAAATAATCCCTGTACCATACGGATTCAATATTGGTTAAAGTCGTAGAGCGAGTGAGATCAAACACGAAAAGTGCTCCAGAACATCCTTGAAAAAACAAAACTCTGGATAGTGCATATTTATCTTGTGCTGCTAAATCCCATAAGATTAATCGAGTATCTACATCAAATTCATCCACGTATACATCCTTAGTTAGAATGTTTACGCCTAGCGTGGGTTTATAATCTTCTTTAAATGAGTGTTCGGTATATTGGTTAATTAAACTCGTTTTTCCTGCAGCAGCATCACCTAAAACTACTAATTTGAGTATGAATTGTCTCCTCATTGCATGAATAGACTCTTCTGAGTAAGTATTATAACCATATATATTAGAACCTTAAATAGTTTTATTTTTCTTGATACTTGATGAGAAAAGTTAATTACACCACGAGTATATAGATTAATTAGGAAAATAATAAAGATATCCTGAAATTACGATGGCGGAAAAAGTGGAGATATCCGGTGTGGAATTAATCTTGTCTGAACCTGCAAAAGTGAAAATGGAATGGGTTGGAAATGAGGACCTGATCAATCAATTAAAAGCCGCATGGTTAGTAGTGGATGATAAAGACATTCCCCTTAATCCTAGAATAATTGGAAGACCTGGTATCGGAAAAACGACCTTGGCCTATGCGACAGGGAAGCGAATGGAGAAAGACGTATACATTTTTCAATGTACGATGGATACAAGACCCGAGGATTTATTAATAAGTCCCGTGATTTCTTCAAAAAATGAGATAAAATATGTTGCAAGCTCTTTGGTATCAGCAATGATAAAGGGGGGAATCTGCTTATTAGATGAGGGTAACCGGATGAGTGAAAAAAGCTGGGCATCTTTAGCTCCTTTAATGGATAAACGACGATATGTTGAAAGCATCATAGCTGGAATTAGGATTTATGCGAATGAAGAGTTCAGATTGTGTGTCACGATGAATAGCGATAGCAGTACTTATGAAATACCCGAATATATCTCAAGTCGGCTCAATCCACGAATATCTGTTGAATTTCCAAACAAGATAGACGAGCTGAAAATCCTAAAATATAACTTGCCTTTTGCTTCCGATCAAATTTTGGAGTATTGCGTCGAGTTCTTACAAAACAGCCACGATCATGGTGAGCCCACTACCATAAGGGATGGAATTAATATTTTACGCTATTACATGAAATCAAGAATCATGAATAATAAAAAGAAGGAATCCTTGAACAAAAAAGAGTTCAAGCAAACAATATCTCACATTTTAGATGATCTTGCTATCAAGTTTTGCCCAGATGAGTATGAAGAATTTCTCAAGGAAAAAGATGATACCATCAGGGAGGTGTTTAAAATTTTTAATGAAGATGAATAGTCAAAAAACATGAAATGACTCCTTTCGCATGGATGTAAAACCCTATATTAAATATAAAAACCTTTACGTGATACCCACATTTCATTCGAGAATAGAGTTCGCCAAACTGGTAAATCAGGCCTTTTTTCGAGTATCTCCCGATTTAATCGCTATTGAACTACCAAACAATATCAGAAATGAAGTCATGGAGGCTGTAAAAAGGTTACCCTATTTATCATTGTTAGGGTATGCGGATACCTTAAATCCAAAGCTACTTAACTTTATTCCAATTGATCCAGGAGATTCGATCATAGAATCCATTAAATTAGGGCTGGAATTTAATATTCCTATTGAATTTATTGATTTATCGCTTACCGACTACAAGCCACAAACATATAACCTTCCAGATGACTATTCCATCAACAAGATTGGATTACAGGTATTTTATCAGGAGCTTTCTGAAATATTTTATCCCGATGACCTGAAAAAAAGAAATGAATTTTTACCTACCATTAATCTGGAGGCTTTTTTAAAGAATCAAGGAAAAATGGAAGAAAAACATGATTATCGAGCCAAGGACGTTATAAGAGAGCAATACATGGCATCACACCTTTTAAAAATGATGCGTTTGTATCACAGGATCTTATTTATCGTAGGAATGGCTCATTGGGAAAATATCAAGTACTTTCTCGATAATCCTGAAAAGATCAAAAATGTCGAAATTGATCTCGTGCCATTCAAGTACCTCGAAATTTACAATATTAGGAGCCAGGATGCACGGTTTCTTCTCAAAGAATTGCCATACAATACATACAGGTGGGTAAAATTCAAGAAAAAACATTTTAACAACATACTTGATAAGGCGGAATCCTCAGAGCAGGTAAACGAACTCTTGATCGCTTTTGATAAAGTTGAATTAGTTAGAAACATTTTGATCAAAGCTAAAAGAACCTATGAAGATGAATTTAAAGAAATTGTGGACTTGCATAGACTTAAAATGCTATTTCAATATTTAAGAAATCTATCTCTAACTGAAAAGCGTTTGGTGCCGGATTTATTACACTTATTAATCGCGGCTAAAAATGTTGTCGATGATGATTATGGATGGAAAGTATTTGACAAGGCAATACAATATCCTTACGATGATGATAGCAAGAATTATGAGACCATGGAATTGAACTCATTAGGTGGTATCGATCCTAATGGAAGAACTGTTAAACTTAGGCACCGTTCGACCTACGTGAGGGACACTAATAAAGAACCAAATCCACTTAAAAAAAGACCACATGAAAAATATCCTGGCGAATGGAGGGATGAATGGGAAAAAGGAAAGTGGCAAGCTGTTTCCTATCCTCCAGAAGACGTGAAAGAAGAAGATTATTTTTCGTTCATTCGGAAGAAAGGAAAAAAGAATTTAAAAAGTCGGAGAACTAATGTTGAAGAGTTTAAAGCAAGTTTTATGGATGGAATTGCAATAAAGGAAACGATCAGGAATTGGGCGTTTGAAAAAAAAATTTACGTCAGAAATGAACAGCAACTCCAGGGTAATATAGACACGCTTATAGTCATATTTGATAAGGATGATGGAGAAGTGGAAAAATATCCTTATAAGATCGATTGGTGGGCTGAACATGATAAGGAAAGCAATTTAGCTTTGTATTCTACAAATCCCGGAAATTTTTTATTAGGTCCTGGTATTTCACGTGTTGAGATAGGTGGCTTGCTGTCTATTTTTCCCCCTCATCCTCACCGCGAGGTCTTTCATGAATACATGGACCATGAATATCTTGATACCATGAATAAAGCAGAACGCCTTTTAAAAGCGGGCATCATTTACTCAAAAGAACGATACATCTTGCATGTCGCTACTGAACCTCCAAGAAAATATTTTTATTCGATAGCAGGAAAAAAAAATAGAGAATTAATACACGTTCCACTAGATACCTTTAATCAAGATTCTCTCAAGACGATCAAGCACGTCCATATTTTAGCAGGGAAAGACAAGAGAAAGATTGCACATGAGTACATAATTCTTGAGGAGTAAATAGTAATAATATTTTTCTCCCAAAATTTTAGACAATCAAAAATCCTAGAAGCAACCTGCATAGATTAAAGCAAATTATTATAAAAATAATACCTGTAAAAATTTTGGTACAATTTAAAGAAGCCGTACCTCACGTGTTAAGGACATTGAAATCCCTTATTTTTCTTTGGTTTCCTATTTTGAGAATGAGAGTGTTCGATTTTTTTTTGATACTTTTCTTTTTAGTTAAAATTCTTCCCTTTTTGACACCATGTACATGATGTAATCCTATCTACTACCAACCTTTATTGTTCCTCTAATATTTAGTTTTGTTTTTACCTCTTCAACTAACCCCAGAACCCTCTGATCGGTCACTTTTTTAACACCAAATATCAGATGCAATAAGGGTCCCGAAATAAAGTACAACAGCAAATTGGTAACAATCATTATTTCA
>DXJM01000421.1 GCA_019057355.1 Promethearchaeota archaeon
ATAAATATTGAAATAAAAACTATTATTTTTATTGTTCACTTTATATAATATAGTCAATTACTTTGAAAAATATGATAAATTTATGAAAAAAGTTAAAGAACAATTAATAACAATGCTCATTGAACATTCAAGAATTATTTATTCTGTGATAAGTGATATGGGTGTATATTATTCTAGTTGGGCAGGATTAAATGGTTCTACCAAAGTAGATCAAGAAAAAAAAAAGAATAAGATGCTATTATCTGAAGAAGACGGGGATGTTATTAAAATAAGATTGATCAAGGAGTTTTCTGAAGCAGGAGCTCAAGGTTTTGGTGATTATATAGCATTAATTTTGAAAATGGACAACGTTATCAATACAGCTATTGAATTTATTCATTCAATCGATACCATTGATCAAAATCTTAGCGAAGATATTAAAAAACGTTATCATAAATTAATAAATTCATTAATAGGGATGGCTGACATGTTGAAGAAAACAATCAAGAGCCTGCGTGATAAACCCGAAAATGTATTTTCTAATACTACTAAGATACATGAGATAGAAAATGATATTGATGAGCTTTTTAGAGAGTTCTTAAATTATATATACGATGAAAACAATTTGGACATTAGATTGCTTCTTAAAATCAGAGATAGCATCATCGTTTTAGAAGAACTTGCAGATAGAATACATGATATTGCAGATGTTATTCGCGTGTTGCTCTATCAATAATAATACTTTTTCTAAATAAATTTCTTTAATTCCTTCAATTGAGGTTCTAAACTAAATAATTTATATATACAGATACTTTTATACGCAATTATTCTCTTTATTTAATTACACATTATTAAACTTTCATTAAATTAAATATCATAAGTGAAAACATATGAATAATAATAAAAAGAAATTTGCGCTCTGGTTAGGATTAACACAAGTTTTACTAGTTTTAGTGGTATATCTAACATTGAGTAGTCTTATCCCATTTGCAGTTGCTCAGACAACAAATTTTGACACGGGAACATCGATGATGCTTGCCCTTTCAGCAGCAATTGCTGTTGGAATGTCGGTTATAGGTGCTGGTTTAGCACTAAAAACGGTTGGCACGGCTGCAATTTCTGCGATAACTGAACGTGAAGGGTCTTTTGGGCAAATTCTTGTATTAGTAGTTTTAGCAGAAGCTTTAGCCATATATGGATTTATAGTTGGAGTTTTATTATGGTTAAAAATTCCCTAAAAGAGCAAAAATGTAATAGTAAATAATATTTAAAATGGGGTTTTGTCAAGACGAGTGTTATAGTTCCTAGTTATGCTTACACATATGTAAGAATAGGATTTTTAAAAAATCTAATCATGGATGAGGTTTCATTACAAAAAGTAAGAAGAGTTAAAAATATCAAAGAATACATTGAAATTATTAAGCCTTATTATCCTTCACTGAAAATCAGCGAATTTACTATTGAAGAAATCGAAAAAGCTGTTTATTATGCATATATAAAATTAATCGGGCGAATTTTTCTTTTATCACCCGAAAATATGAGACATTTTTTAAGAGCATATCTATTAAAATACGAAATAATGAATGTAAAATATCTAATTTTATCGACAATAGTAGGCATCAGAATTAGTGAAAAAATTAAAAATGTCAATATTTTAGTTGAAAAATATTTAGAAAATACAAATTTCATAAAAAAATTGATTGAGATTCAAAATTTAGAGGAGATACAGTTATTCATGAAAGGAACGAAATATGAAAAAGCAATAAAAGAGGGAATTCTCTATTTTAACAACTTAAATGAAGTGTTTGTCTTAGAAGCTTTTCTTGATCGTCTTTATTTTGAATCGTTAATAAAAGAGAAAAAATATTACAACAAAAAGGAAAAGGTAATCCTCTATACCTTTATTGATTTTACCACGGAGATATATAACATAAAAGTGATATATCGTGGAATAAGTAATAATATTGATAGAAATTTATTAGTTCAGTTTCTGATAAATAATTATCTCTTTTTAGATAATCAAAAAATTTCACAATTAATCCTACAACATAGTGTCGACGATTTTTTTGATTTAATAGAGGATTATCTCAAAAAGGAAATAAGAATTGGAAAATTTTTGAGTAAAATTGAAATTAAGAAAGAACACTTCATTTGGTCAATTGAAGCGTTATATCTTGAGTTTTTCTTTAGAGAATTTTCCAATAAAATTGGTGATATTGAATATTCTACAATCTTTAAAATAACTGAATTATTGCTTAAAAAAGAAAAGGAAATTAAATTTACCGTTTTACCAAGCACCGTTAACATTATTCATGAGAAATATGAACAATTAAGTTTACAACAAGAAGAAGGATAAAAATTAAATGAAGATTTTTGATTGGGTCAAGGATATTGAGGATATTTATGAAAAGCTAATTGAGAAAGCTAAAATGGATAATAAGAATAACCTTGATGATTTTAAAAAACAACAAGAACATGCAATTAAGGAATTCCATGATAAAAATGAAGAATTCATTCATTCAACTTTAAATATCATTTCAGAGGATACTATTAAAGGAATAAAGATGTTTGGAGATCAACTTAATATTGCTCTTGAAGCTATTAAAAATGAGTTCCAGAAGGAAAAATACAAGCTAATTGAAAAAATTATAGAAGAATTTGGTTTTAATTTCAAATGAATGGACAGAAGATTTATGTTATAGGTTCTGATGATACTGTTATTTTATTTGGACTAATTGGAATAAAAGGAACGGTGGTTAAAGACCCCCCAGAGTTATTAGCTATGTTTAAAGAACTTGTTAAAAATCCATCATTAGGAATGATAATAATAACCCTTGATTTACCACAAAATATAATTGAATATTTGATAGAATTTAAAATAAATAACAAAAGACCTTTTGTCTACTATTTGCCAAATATTTTCCAACCAAACATCGAAAAAAATGATTTATTTCTAAATCAAATAATAAAATCAATTAAAAAAATAATAGCTTGAGTGGGAGCAAAAATTTCAGAAGAAAAGGATATAAAAGAGAAATTTGGTAATTTTGGTCTCTATTTCGTTGGAAGAGCTCAAAAGGAAATAAATATATTGAATCAAAAGCTCTTATTTCAAAAAGCTGATATTAAAAAGAAATATAAAGCTGATTTACAATCGGACATTCAAAAAACTAAAAAACTATTTGAGGAAAATTGCACTCGCTATTTTAATCAATCTTTAAACTCAGTTTTACTTGATATAAATGAAAAATTTTTAAATATAAAAATACAAATGGTAAAAGAATTAAAAAATGAGGTATTGGAAATAGTAAA
>DXJM01000422.1 GCA_019057355.1 Promethearchaeota archaeon
TATTATTTATAATTTTTTAATTTTATTTAGAATAAATTGGGAGTTTTATTGTAAAAGTCGAACCTTTATTTCGACCCTCTGAGTGTACGTTAATTTCACCCTTGAATAAATCAACAATTTTTTTTGAGATGAATAGCCCCAATCCCGTCCCTTGGATGTTTAAATATTCTGTACCCGGTCCTTGCCTTTCAAGTTTTGTAAATCGAGTAAAGGTTTTGAGGTTTTTTAATTCATTTTCAGTTAATCCCACACCGGAGTCTTTTACAGACACTATTGCCCACTCATCATTGCTTCTAAGAGAAATATCTATTCTCCCTTTAGGAGGGGTATTTTTAATAGCATTTGATAACAAGTTCAATATTACTTGCTCAAATCGCAATTTATCAACTTCAAGGACCAAATCAGCTTGAAGATTCAAGCTTAAGATTATTTCACGTCTTTTTAATAAATATTTCAATTCATTTGAGCATTCTTGAATGACTTTACTTAAATTACATTCCTTATTTTCTAAATTAAGCGTGTTGAGTTCTAATCTTGAAATATCGAAAAATCTCTCAACTAAATCTGCAAGTCTCCGGGATCCCCTCTCAATCATTTTAATTAAATCTAAAGCCTCATCATTCACGCTGGAAGTAAATACATCTAAAAGAAGTTCAGAAGACCCTAATATTGTCATCAATGGTGTTTTTAGTTCATGAGAAACGCTTGATATTAAATCCCTTCTAATTTTCTCAAGTTCTTTTAATTTATCGAATTCTTCCCTGATCAATCCCTCGGCTCTCTTTCGCTCCGATATGTTAAACAACATGACTTGTATGAATAGGTTGTCATCTATGATAACTACAGACGATTGCATGTTAATCCAAATCAATTCTCCATCTTTTCTTTTAAAATCGGCCTCTAATACTAATAATTCACTCTTATCCCTATTATTATTGAAATGATCTAAGAAAAAATGAAAATTTTCTTGGAGAGTGGTTGAAAGATTTGAAAAAGAGCTATCAATAATCTCGTCTTTTGAATATCCTAATAATTTAGTGGTAGTAAAATTGGTATCTTTTATAATTCCTTCTGAATCAAGTAAAAAAATTGAAAAGGGTAAATTTTCTATTAAAAGTTGATATTTCTCCTCAACATTACCTAATTTATTGATAGTTACTTCCCTTGGTTTATTTTTATGATCAGCTTTATTTTTTTCCTTTGAGTCAGCATGCGATACAATTGGTTGATTCTCACAGATTTTTTCTATAACAATAATTACCATTAACTCTTCATTAATATCATCAAATGCTTTAAATTTAGCATCAAAAAATGACCAATTTCCATCTTTATGTTTAACATGCAATCTCAGGGTCTTCTCTCTTATTTTTAAATCCTTCATTTCTAAATTAAGAAGGAATTTTTTATCTTCGGGATGGATTATCTGGATAAAGTCTTTTCCAATTAAATCCTTTTTTGAATAACCTAATTCCATAAAAAATATTTCTTCAGTAAAATATATTATTTGAAAATTTTCACTGACAATGATAATATATTCATTAAAATTTTTTAGAATGAATGAGATAATGTTAAATAATTCTTCATTAGCATCAATTTTTGAAGATTTGAACTGAGGCATTATATATTCTTAGACTCATCCTAATGTTATACATTTATCTAATAACATGTCTACTATTTAATTTTTAGTTTTTATATTAACTCAATAGGGATATATCCCGTAAGGAACGATATAAGGACCTTTTAAAAACTATTTTTTTGTTATGGTGCTTTCTCAAATAGGCATAATTAATTGAAAAATATATGTTTATATTGGAACAAACTGGAAATTAATATAATGAGTGCAAAAATAATTATTTTGATCTCAAAAAAGGGGGATATAAAAATTGCGAACCATCGGGAATTGGACATAGATCACAAACTTAAAGGTCAAATTAGTCTATGAGAAATTTTTATTAATATGAGAGGAAAAAAGAAAAATGCTATCAAATCAAGAAACCCAAACAATTACCAATCATCTCAATAAAGTATTTATACCCCATAGATCTGTATTAGAAATGGAAGCTTTAATTTGCACGTGTTTAATCGAATTTGGTTATGAACATATTAAGGAAATTCCAAGGAATGGTCCGGATGTTAGAAAACTTCAAGAGATTTTAAAAATAAAAGACATTATCCCATTAATGGAAATTGTTGAAAGATTCTTCATGATAACTGTTGAAAAATTAAAACCTATAGCGATGTATTCAAGAAATCATCACGATATTACAAGAATGGGAAACGTAATCGCTTACAGTAAGACAAGGATACCCCTTTTTTTGGCTCTTTACAGGTTAAAATTCAAATTTTTATTGATAAACAATTATCTCCAAGAATTTAAAAATAATGGCTTTAGACTCCCTCAATATGATTCAAAAACCACATTTAAGGAAGCTTTATGCGATAATTTTTACAAAATCAATAAAAGAGCACTCGACCTAATGATTCCGGAAAAGCATGAATCGAATGAAGTTAGAAGGATTATGGAATTATCAGGAAAAATTCTAAGAGAAGATATAATTGATATGGCTACAATGGAGGACTTTACATCTCCAGACAAGAATATCAATTACATGATGCGTAGTATAAAAGCCTCGTTATTTTTGGTAAGATATCTATTTTCTAAAATTGACGTGAACAAACCTTTTAGGACCAAGGACATTCAAATGGACGTGGAAGAAACGATATCGAGCAACGTAACTATTCCTGATTTGATTCAAGCTATTTCTACGTTTCATTCAGAAGAAAATGCAGATTTATTAAAAGATAGCTTCCTTGCATTTGAATTTTTGTTGAAAAGCATTCTTGAAGGAATAAATAATGCTGTTGAAATTTCATCTGGCGGTCAAATACAACTTAATTTGCATTCAAATATTAATGATTTCAACATTAACTAATCAATGATAAATCATTTGTTCGTTTCTCAATTCGTTCTGCATTAGTTCGAATTCTTTATCTGAAACGAATCCTTTTGTTTGCAGGAGGTCTAAAACCTTCTCTATTAACCTTGTCGAAACTTTAGCATCTTTATCGTGTTTTTCAATTTGCTCGACTTTCTGCGATAATACGAGCAAGTCAGCGGTTTTTTGAGTAATTTTATCCCTTAGTTTATTTATCATTTTGTTTTTATCTTCAATGGTAACTTCTAATCCTTCCTTGACACGTGAGATCTCCTTTTCTTTTTGATCCAGTTTCCTTTCGAGGATTTTTAGTTGATCTTCCTTTTCTGCCATAATACTTGCTAGATGTTCTATTTCTTTATCCTTCTGTGAGAACACCAATTCAAATTCTTTATTTTTCTCGATAGTTGGAGAAATTTTCTCTAATTGCATTTCCAACTCTTTTTTCTCTTTTTGAACCTTAATCAAGCTTTTTTCTAGCTGTACATTGATGTTCTTTTGCACCTCCCTTTCTTGCTTGAAAAGCTCTTCATTTTTACCTAATTCACTTTTATTAAGAGTAAATAATTCGGATACACTTGAGAGATGATCTTTGGTATTTGATAATTTCTTTTGAATTTGAACGATTTCTTCTACTTTCTTGCCCAATTCCACCTTATATCGTTCAAGCTGTATTTCCAAATTATCTATTCTTGCCCTGAGATCCATCAAAACTTTACCTTCAATTTTTTGACGCGATTCAGGTTTTTCTTCAGCAAGCTTCCAGTCGATTGAAATGATATTCACCCTTTTTTTTTAAAAAAAATTGTAGATACTCTATTTGGTTAAAATTCTTCATTTTTTATCATGAAGTTTTGGACGTTTCTGTTTAAAAAGAAAGTAACCTACCTTTAAAAAGTTTATTTAAATAGTTTATTGATTCAACCAATTATAAAGCTTACCAAGAATAACTCTTTTATCTTTATTGCCTTTTAGTTCATTTATAGAACCCACGTTCATCAACCACATGCATGAGCGTATTTCATTTTTTAATGTTTGGATTTCATTGATAGTATTCATTATAGTTTTTTCGTTATAATCCTTCCAAGCACTAATTAAAAAATTATAAGCAAAACCACCAATATCCGCACCTAAAACAATGCTTTTTGCAATATCCTTTCCCGTTTTTAACCCTCCAGTGGCTATTATTGGTTTTTGAGTAATTTTTCTTACATTTATTATGCTTACGGGTGTTGGATTTCCCCATTCTCTGAATACCTCGGCAGGATTTCGGGAAAATTTATTCTTCAAGACTCGATTTCTCTTTTCTTCTATTGCAGCAAAATTAGTTCCACCTGCTCCACCAACATCATAACCATCAAATCCCAATTTTTCAAGAACTCTGGTTGCTCCTTCATTAAATCCTGCTCCAACTTCTTTTCCAATGATAGGGATTGTTGTGAAATTTCTTATTTTTTTAAAATTATGTTGAAAATCCTTGTAGGAAATGTCTCCATTATCTTGTACTAACTCATGTAATGAATTGAGATGTATTGCCATTACATCAGCATCTATCATTTCTATACATTTATTAAAATATTCCAAGGAAAAATCAGGGCTGCTTACTTGACCAATACCAATATTTCCAATTATAGGGATCTTAGGTGCCACATCTCTCACGACCCTAAATGAATCCACATTGATCTCGTCTTCGACTCCAGCCCTTTGGCTCCCAACACTCATGATAATATTTTCTTCATGCGCGGCTTTCGCTAGTATTTCATTTATCTTTTTAGAAACGGGATGCCCTCCCGTGATTGCTGAGATGCAAATAGGCGCAGAAATTTTTTTCGAAAAAAATCCTGTCGAGATATCAATATCCTTAAAATCCATTTCCGGTAAAGGATTATGGATGAGTTTTACATATTTAAAGTAATTTTCTGAATGCTGGACATCATGTTTAATAGGGATTTTGAGATGTTCGATCTTCCTCTCTTTAATGTCCTTTGAAAAACTTGGATCGGGCATGTATCATCATGTATATGTTTTTTCGTTATTCTATGATATAAAGTCTTGAGCTTATTATTAATTTTTTTCAATTAATTCGATTGAATCATGGCATTATTTCACAATGAATATATTCGTACATTTTAATTCCTGGTTTTTTAACGATTTATAAATATATCCTTCGCATAATCCATTTACTAATTGCACGGGGATTTTATAGTTACAAATTTTTTTAATAAAGTCAAGTTTACCTTGGATACCTCCAGTTACATCAATCTTTTGTCCGATATCTGCTAGATTCAAGAAATCTAACTTATCATAACAACATTCTTCAAGGAAAATGTACTTATTCTCTTCATGTTCGTCACAAATGAACAATCCATCTGTTTCCATCGTAAAAATAACTTTTGAGACATGATATTTTTTCAACTTTTCGCACAATTCAAAGATGATCTCGTCTCCTGAAATGATTGAAAAAGAGCCGTCTTTATCCAATATTATATCTCCATATAAAATTGGTAATATGTTTAAATCTAAAGCAGCCTCGATGATATCAATAGAATGAGTTAAAATTGCACCTGATGATTTAATAAAAATGCTCGAGGCTTGGATTGAGAGGGCAGGATATTTATTTTCCAAAAACAAGTCGATCAAGTAAGAATTAAATTTATTCATTGATTGATGCGTTTCAACAAGTCCCAAATTTTGATGGGGAATGGATTTATCCGCCCCCTTGGTTAGGTTGTATTTTTTTGCGAGGGGATGCCCAAAAGAGCCACCGCCATGGATTAATATGAGTTTTACGTTAGCATCAATTACTTGTTGAACGGCACTTTTTATGACATCTTCTCTCTTGGTAAAGGGTTGATTTTTATCAGTAAGAAAACTTCCACCCAATTTCAATAAAAAAATTTCTTCTTTTTTGTTCAATCTTTTCATAGCCTCATCCAATCATTGTTCTCCAGGCATCAAATCCTTCTTTTTCGATTGCTTTTGCAATTTTTTCCTGCAATTCTTCATTTTCAGCTAAAGCAATTACTAATCCCCCTCGACCTGTTCCCGTCATTTTTGCTCCAATTGCCCCATTTTTAAGGGCAATACCCACTATTTTGTCATTGATTTTTCCAGAAACAGTTATTTTCTTTAATAATTCGTGATTTTGATTCATTAAATTACCAATTTTTGCAATATCCCCTGAAAGAAGGGCTGTTTTTGCTTCTTTGGCGATAATTTCATATTCCTTGAAGATTGTATTAAACCTATTAGGATGTTCTTCCTTCAGTTTTTTCACACCTGCTACGACTTCCGTTGTAGAAGCGGTCAATCCCGTGTTTCCTATTACTAAAGGTATTTTTTTTGATGATTTTAAGAGGTCCATGGTGTTTTTTCCCCCACTTGTATTTTTCACAAACCAGATCAATCCTCCATATGTTGATGCGGTATTGTCAATACCCGAGGGGGTGCCATGATATGCTCGCTCTCCTTCATAAGCTGCTTCATTGATCTTTTCATCATTCAAGTTCAAATTAAACGTTTCATTTAATGCTCGAGCCAGGGAGGTACATTGAGCTGCTGAAGCGCCAACTCCACTCGCTGCAAATAAATCTCCGCCAAAAAATATTTCAAGTTTTTGATTCTCCATATCTATATTTAAATGTCTTAAAACATTTTCAATCGATTGCATTGCCTCATCATATTTCTGGGTTTTATACCCGGGAGTTGCGGATCTCTGGTCATCAACCACCCATCCCTTTCCTTTAACTACCTTGACCGCTGCCAGGGTTGAATTAGTTAATGCTGAAGCAATTGCTGGAAGTCCATACACCACGAAATGTTCTCCAAAGAGGATAGTCTTCCCATATCCTTTACCAGTTCCCATTTATTTCACCTCGATTGTTCCTTCAGAACCATTAACAGCTACTTTTTGTCCTGTTTTAATTTTATTAATATCAATCAAATCAACGCAGGGTATCTCACTTATAATGCACCCCACAGCTACGATAGTATCTATTTGTTTATTAACTATGGCGATTGGTGCGGTGTTATTCTTCTTCATCCTATACATGGTATATGATCCTACAGTGGAGCCTTTTCCAGTAGGAAATACCAATACTTTTCCAGAAATTGATTGACCTTCAAGTTCATGTCCAACTTCAACAACTTTTCCAGAGTCTGGATCCACTCCTCCGTAAAAAGATAGTCCATCCTTGGTAACAATTGCCTCTCCTTCGGCAGATCCTTTATAAATCCTCCTTCCTTCTAACCTCATTTTAACGCCTCCTCAATGCATTCTTCGATGGAACCAATTTTTATTTTGAATTTATTTTTTGCCCGGCCATAATAGCATGCCTTTGCAGAATCAACCATCATCCCTTTAAAACGTCCCTTAATTGGAGCTACGACGCAACACGTATCTGCGGCAAATTTAGCTCCAGCATCTTCAATGATTTTTGAAAAACCCGCTTCATCTGCTATTTTTTTGGTAGGTCGAGCGGTTGTTATCCAAAATTCCTTCTTAATCCTCTTTCCTTCTAATAATTTTGCAATCGTTGCAATCTCATGGATCGAGGCATGAGGACACCCAATGCTGACAAAATCTATTTCACCATCATCATCAATTAATTCGGATCGCGCTTTATCCAAATCTACCTGACCGATATCAAACACGATCTCGTGAGGTTTGGGATACTTATCGCATTCAGGAGTGATATTTTCCATGTGAAACAAGGCAGCCCCGCCATAAGTTGCAACTGATGCGGAAAAGGACTTCAGTTCCTCTATTGTAGCGGAGGACATTCCCGCTATATAAGGAATTTTTTTACCCAAATCTCCTAGTCTATCACCAATAATTTTTCCTAATACTCCAAATTCATCAGTACCGGTTACTGAAACATTAACATTAACTAAAACCTCGCCATGGCGGTTCTCATCTAAATGATACCCATACCGGGGTGTTTTTCCTGTCAAGGCAGATGCAAGGGCACTTGGACCACCTTCCCTGTTTGTTCTAGCACCAATAACGGAATTTGCATAACATACAGCACTGCTTTCAGCCCATGCAAGATGTTGCCCATAATGTGGACTATTTCCTATTAAATAAGGCGTGCAAGAACACGTTGTGATTATTCCCATTTTTGCAAATGCCTCAATTGCTCGATTTTGATTATAGGCGAATTCCTTATCGATACCCAACACCTGCCAATTTTCTCGATCCATTCCTGCAGGATTCAAGGTCGTCAGAACTTTAACCTTTCCATCATCTGCCATTTCACTTAGAAACTCTAATCCTGCTTCTCCAAGATTATCATAAGAAACTCCCGCTATTTGAACGCCCACTACATCAACCATGTCTTCCGCATCAAAAATCTCTCCCAACGTAATCAATATCTCCATCGATTTTTTTGCAGCCTTTCCATGCTTACCATTTAAAATTTCTTGATCTTCACGTGTTAATTTCATTATCATTCCCCCATCTTATGTGAAATACTTGTCAATATCTACGTTTGGAAATTCAACAAGGCTAAAATCCTTACCCTTAGCAACGAGAGGTTTAGTTAAATCAAACCCTATTTTGGTTGTCAGTTTTGTTCCGGGTTCAGCGCTTGGATCCAAGCTACTGCCAGGTTCTTTACCTTTTACGTGTAATCGTGTATCTCCTTGAAATCGAGTAGCCATAGCCCATTCAACAGACAAGGGATCATAAATATCAATATCTTTATCGACGATAAAAACATGCTTGCAACTGCTATGACCTTTAAATGCACCCTCAATTGCTTTTTTTCCATCTTCTTCTGTTTTTTTATCAATTTGAACGATGGCATGCAACCAAGAACATCCACCAGGATTTATGTTAACATCCAAGCATTTCACGCCCGTTTCATTCACTTTATTGAAAATAGTTGGTTCCCGAGGCATGCCCATTAGAATCTTGTGCTCGAGAGCTCCAGGTAGTAATGCCTGCCAAATTGCATCCTTTCTATGCGTGATTTTCTTGACTTCAAATACGGGTTCTTCACGAATAACGTCATAAGTCTCCGTTAAATCGACAAAGGGTCCTTCTGGATGCTTCTCTTCTAAATATACCTTTCCTTCGAGTACAAACTCACATTCGGCGGGAACCATGAGATCGACGGAATGTGCTTTTACCAGCGTGATTGGTTCTAAACTATTAGCAATGGTCAACTCGTCAAATCCAATATCCACGGATGTTGCCCCCGCAATTAAAATATTTGGAGTATTTCCAATGCAAAAAGCCACCTCTAATTCTCCATTTTTGGTTAAATATTTATGAAAATGCCTTCCACTCACTATTCGCGTGGCAAGCTTATTCTTTGAAAACTGCATTGCTCGATGAAAATCCAGGTTTTGACCATACTCGTGGTCCTTAGTGACTACTACGGCAGAGCTGATATAGTTGCCTCCATCCTTTTCACAATGAAATAAAATGGGAATATTATCAAGATCCACGCCTGATTCAATAACTTCTTGACATGGAGCAGATGAAACAACTTCTGGTTCTGATGGAGCCTTTATAGCTTTAGACAGCATCGGTATCAAGTCTGCGGGAGTTACTCCAAAATAAGATGAAATCGATTCTTTCGTGCAAAATAGATTACCTATCACTCTAAACTTGGACTCTTTGACCTTGTTGAACAATACAGGTGTAGGCTCTATCTCTTTTAATATTCCGGAGATCTCCAATTTTTTAGAAACTTCTACTTCAACCTTACGTAATATTCCCCTATCTTCAATATTTTTAACATGTTCTCTTAATCCCATGAGAATCATCTCAATTCATAATAAATTATTATCATTATTATTGACAAAGTTAATATTTCTTAGAAAAGTAACAGAAACACTTCTTATAAAACTAAAGGTTTTCATTTCTTCTCAATCCTTTCAAAAATGACCCTTGCGTGATCAATCCTAATTTTTTTATCTTCTATCATTTGTTTAGCTACTTTTTCAATGAGATGATCGGGCACTCCCGCTATTTTAGCTATGTTTCGCGAATGTAATGACATGTGACCTTTTTGAATTCCTTCCATTGCTAATGCACGCAATGCAGCAACGTTTTGAGCCAATCCAAGTGCGGCTGCAACTTGAGAGAGTTCTCCGGAACTTTTAACATCTAAAATTTTTAATGCCAATCGAGCCATTGGATGGATTTTCGTCATGCCTCCAATAATCCCTAAAGCAAGGGGAATTTCTATCTCTCCAATAAGATTACCGCCTGAATCGGTATCAAACTTAGTCAAGGGCTTATACGAACCGCTTAATGAGGCATATGCATGGGCTCCGGCCTCGATTGCTCTTGTATCATTCCCGGTAGCGAGGGTTAATGCAATGATGCCGTTCATTATCCCTTTATTATGAGTCGCAGCTCGATAAGGATCTGCTAAAGCAAATTCATATGCAGTTAAAATACCATTCACAGCTATCTCTCCACCTAATAATTCCTTATCAAAAATCGCTCTACATCGTGCTATCCGATGCGTGGCTAGATTTGATACTATTCGTAGATATACCTTCCCTCCAGAAATTTCTTCTATGGAAGGAGTAATTGCTTCTGCCATCGTGTTCACGACATTTGCGCCCATTGCATCTAAAACATTTACTAACAAGTGCAAGATTAGCATCTTGCCATTCCGAGTATTAATTTCCCTCATTTCAATATCAATTGCACCCCCACCTAATTCATTCAAGAAGGGATCGTGTTCGTTTGCAATTTTAACGAGCTTTTTTTTATTCTCCATTAATTTTTGTCTTGCACTGTTGATATCTTTTATTTGAGTTACTTGAATTTGAGAAAACATGAGGGATTTTACCTCTTCAGATTGGAAACCACCTTGCTTTCGGGCTATTCGGGCAAGATTAGAAGCTGCTGCTACGACGGAGGGTTCTTCGATTACCATTGGGATGAGATAATCTTTACCGTTTATTTTAAAGTTAACAGCAATACCCATTGGTAGTTGATAACTCCCAACAACGTTTTCTATTAGTGTATCCATTTGTCTTGGTTCAAAATACCCAAAATTATTTAATAAAGCAATTTCTTCGGCATTTAAAGAAGAAAGCTTGGATAATAATTTTTGCCGCTCTTCCAGAGAGAGTTTATAAAAACCAGAAATTTCAGAGTTTAATTTCATTTTATTTGCATTTCATATTTCATCCAATTTATTTTTTGTTTTTATTTGTGGAATGATTTATTGAAATATATTTTTAACATTATCCATGTAATTCATTTATTTTGTCTTCTCACGCCATGAGCTAGCAAAATTCAATTATTTTCCACTAATTTTTCTCATCCAA
>DXJM01000423.1 GCA_019057355.1 Promethearchaeota archaeon
AAAGGCTATTAAATATAGAGATAATGATAATAAATAAAAATTATTTAATGATATCACGATGAATCGAACAAGTAAAATTTCGAGAAAAACTGCTGAAACAAGCATTACAGTCGATTTAAACTTGGATGGCTCGGGAAAATATGAGATCAACACTGGTTATAAATTCATGGACCACATGTTAACATTATTAGCACGTCATTCAGGTATAGATTTAATCATAAATGCTACGGGGGACTTGACTCATCACATAATTGAAGATATTGGTATTACTCTTGGAGAATGTTTTGAGAAGGCTATTGGAGATAAAAAAGGAATCAATAGATATGGTTCTGCTTTAATTCCAATGGATGAGTCCCTTGCTCGATGTGCAATAGATTTTAGTGGGAGGAAAGCCTTAGTTTTGGACCTCAAATTGAATGAATGCAACATCGAAGATGTGCTTGTTGAAGATGTTCGACATTTTTTTTCATCATTTGCGGAGAATGCCAAAATGAACCTCCATTTACACGTGCTATATGGAGAAGACCAACACCATAAAACTGAGGCCGCCTTTAAAGCACTTGCAAGGTCGATTAAAGATGCAAAAAGAATCGTATCATCAGAAATTCCCAGTACGAAAGGAATGCTCTAATTTTTTTTTATACCAGCAGAAATTAATTTAATCTAAATAGGATTATAATTCAATAGATGAACATATCAAAAAACCTTGAATTGACCTTTATACCGAAAACGTATTGGAATGAACCAGTAACGCAATTTGAATTGATATCAAGTAAAAAAGAACCTCCAAAAAATGCTAATTTTTTTCTTTTATGGAATCCTTCAATTGATTCTGAGAAGGAATTGAAAAAAAATATTTTACAAATATTTGCATCCATCCCTGCTGCTAAACTATTAACCTGTAAGATAAAGCTAGCATTACCCATGCAAAATCTTGAAAATGGAAAGAATAAAAGCCATTTAAAGAATTTACTTGGTATTCAACCCGTAATGGGAAAAATTATTCCCATATCTCCTGCAATCAAATTGCTTTATGATTTGGAGCTGATTGAAAGTCAAGATCGCAATGCAAAACATTATAGCAATTCTATAAAAACGTGGAGTTACCTCACCAAGCTGATTTATGAAATTTTAAACAAAGGACAATTTGTTCCCATTTTAAAAACCTTAAAAGAGAACATTTTAGAAGGCAAGTGGCAATTCCTATTAACTTCTTCCCATGACAATGAACGGTTTAAAAGAATTTTAAAATATAGTGATTGGAAAGCCTTTAATCTTCCCATTAACTTCATACCTTATAATGGAATTTACGTGACTGAGGGTCTTTGGCACCCATCATATCTTTTTACAAAATATATTGATAGCGTTGGAGATTATTTAATTCGTTCACTCCTTAAAAAAAATAAATTTTCTACTTTTGAAGAATTTTACAGCATGGAGATAAAAAAAGAGTCCAATTCTTCATATAAACATGGTTGGGATTATAAATTTCTGAAGAGTTTAATCAGTAATGATCCAAATTATCAAGTCAATGAATATTATGAAACCATTATTCCCTCCCTTATTAAAAATTGGGTCCAATCTGCAAGTGGTTTTAGCATTAGACACGGTACCTATATATCTTTAGAATTGAAGTACCCGAAAAAATCTGAGGATGATTGGCTCTTATTGTTTTATCTTTCATTACCAGGGGATCCCGCTTTAATACCCCTTAAAGACATTTGGGAAGGAAATATTGGAGATAATTCTAAACTTCAAAAAACCTTTGAAAATGGTAATTTTTACATTGAAATGATACTAAGAGCCCTTGGCATCATATCCAAGATTTTCTCACCAATAAAACGAATGCTAAATGAAAAATTTCCCCATAAAATTAAACTATCTTCGGCTGAAGTAATGAAATTCTTAAAATATCCTAAAGATTTATTGATTCAGAGCGGTTTTAACGTGATATTACCCAAGGCTTTTTCAACCGGAGGAGCACAGCGTTTAACTGCTCGTTTAATCATTCGATCACAAGGAGGGGGAAAAATTATTAGAGGAACATCACAATCCATTCCGGCAATGTTTAATATTAATTCCTTATTAGAATATAAATGGGAAGCGAGACTCGGGGAAGAAATAATACCTGAACAAGAATTTAATGCCTTAATCAACTCCAACGAACCGTTACTTAAAATTAGGAATAAATGGATAGTAATCGATCAACAAGATCTCGAAGATTTACGAAATACGAAAGAAATTGGTTTAAATAATTACATGGACGCCTTAAGGGTGGGATTGACGGGTTTTACTCAATTAGGAGAAAATGGAAATACATATGAGGTAATAGTGGAAGGTGAATTTGGTGAAATCATTGAAAAACTCAGGTCAATTGATAACTTTGAGGAAATCTCCACCCCAAAGTCTTTTCGAGGGACGTTAAGACCGTATCAAAAGACAGCATTATCATGGATGGGGAACTTGTACAAATTTAATTTTGGACTTTGCTTAGCTGATGATATGGGGCTTGGAAAGACAATTCAAGTCATCGCTTTATTATTATATATCAAAGAAAATTATGCAACTCGAGATAGTATTTTTTTGATCGTATGTCCCACTTCTTTATTATTCAATTGGCAACGAGAGGTGAACAATTTTGGACCGGATTTAAAAATATTGTTACATCACGGACCAAATAGGATCAAGGATGTTAAAGATATCATTAAAAAGTTTGAAGACCATGATATTTTACTGACTTCTTATGGAACCATCAGAAATGATATCGACTTGTTCCAAATTATTCCATTTAATGGAATCATCATCGATGAATCTCAAAATATTAAAAATTTTTCATCGCTCCAGACCCAATCAATGCTAAAGCTTCAGAGTAATTTTAGATTGAGCTTGAGTGGAACCCCCCTTGAAAATAGATTGATGGAACTGTGGTCATTATTTGAATTTCTCAATCCAGGATTATTAGGAAAAAAAGGAGAGTTTCAAAAAAATTTTATCATTCCCATTGAACGATTTCAAGAAGAGGATGCTATAAACAAGCTAAAATTGATCATATCTCCTTTCATAATGAGACGTGTTAAAACGGATAGATCTATCATCAATGACTTACCGGATAAGAATGAGATTAAAATATATCTTGAACTTACGGAATTTCAAGTTACCTTGTATAAAGACATTGTTGATAGCACTTTAAAAGAAGTAAGTGAAATTAAATCCGATAATCAAAAGAAAAGAGGTCTCATATTAGGATTATTGGTAAAACTAAAACAGATTTGCAATCATCCCATTCAATATTTAAAAAATGACTTAAAAACGCTAATTAATGAGGAAAAACTGGAAGGATTTATGGTTCAATCTCAAAAATTAGAAAGATTAGTGGATATCGTCGAAGAAGTAGTATCCAACGGAGAAAAAGTATTGATATTCACCCAGTTTAGACAAATGGGCGATATCGTGCATGAGGTTCTTTCTTTAAAATACAACTTTAAAATACTATTCTTTCATGGGGGTGTTCCTGAAAATAAACGAAGAAATATAGTTGATGAGTTTCAATCAGAAGAGAGGAATAGTTCACCCATATTAATTTTATCGTTAAAGGCAGGTGGGACGGGATTAAATTTAACTCAAGGAACGACAGTTATTCATGTTGATCGTTGGTGGAATCCCGCAGTAGAAGATCAAGCAACAGATCGTGCTTACCGTATCGGTCAAAAGTCAAAGGTAAACGTGTATAAATTCATAACAAAAGGCACGCTTGAAGAAAAAATAGATCTTTTACTGGAAGAAAAACGAGATTTAGCAGAGAAAATTGTATCTGCAAAGGGAGAATCGTGGATTTCTGATTTGAGTGAAGAAAAATTGAAGGAATTGTTATTGTTAAGTAATTAAAAGTTTCATCGTGATAAAATTGGATAACAGAAAAAAAGAGTTTTTAGAAAATCGCAGGAACCGAAGAGGGAAGGGAAATCAGCCAGCTTTTAAAACAGAGAAAGAAAAGCAAGAGACTAGAGACGAAGTAGAACATATTAAAAATAATTTAATTAATTTTGCCTCGACCTCATGGGGGAAACAATGGATCGATTCTAATTTAAAAATTGGAAGACCTTTTCGGATGCAACGGGGCATTGAGTATGTGAAGGATGAGAGACGAATAGATAATATATCCATCATGGACGGGAAAATATTTGCCACGGTACAAGGTACAGCGCCAACACCTTATCGCGTTAAAATTTTATTCGAAAAAATCCCAGAGGACGTATGGCAGGGTATAATCAAGGATCTCACGAATAAATCACTTTATCTCATTGAACTTTTAAATGGGATAATGCCCGAAGATATAGAGAACATTTTTGAAAAACATGGATACACACTCTTTCCGGATGCTGCTAAGGGTTTGAATGCCACGTGTTCATGTCCTGATTCAGCAATTCCTTGCAAACATATTGCTTCAGTAATTCTTTATCTGGCAAGAGTTCTCGATTTTAATCCCTTTTTACTGCTAGAGCTTCATGGAAAAACTAAAGAAAAAATTTTAAGCGAACTAAATATCTTAAAAGAAGATGATGATTTTCAAACTCTCAGCACGGAAGAATCAGAAATTCTCGAGAATGAGGTTGAGTTTGATTTCAAAAAGCCCAGGCTCTTGATTCAAGATTTGGATTGGAATAGGTCAGATCAAGATGATGAATTCAAGATGGGATTTAAATATAAGAAACCAGGTAAGATCATAGATATGCTAGAAAATTTAGGTTTACCCCCCACAATCGAGAATAAAGCATTTGAAATCGTCTTGAAATCGATTTATCATTCTATACAATTAAAAACCTATGAAATATCATTAGGTATGGAATAGATCTTTTTAATAATTCTATATTCACTCTTTCTTGATAAATTTTAAATAAGTCTTCTTGTATTATTTAAGATAAGATTCTTGAAGAATTGAGAGAAATTTTATTCCTTATCATGTTGGAAAAAAAACTTAACACGGTTTTATTAAACTATATCGCCGAAGTTAACGGTATTTTAGCTGTTTCAATTTATGATCGGGACGGTTTAATCATTGCTTCGGAAGGAAGGGATGAGAATATCGAGGAAATCATAGGTGGATTGTCGGCAATCTTAGATAACTACATTGATAGGATAAAGACAGAATTTGGCACTCAATCGAGCTTTTTTAATGTAACATCATTAGGAGATAAAAAATTTACCTACTGCTCGATGGGACCTAAATCAATTTTAACGACCATTTCTAATCCAGATATTCCTGATGTTACCTTACGCGTACTCTCGGAACATGTAGCGTCAAAAATTGAGTTAATTCTTGACATGAATGAGGAAATCTCCCTCGAGATACCTGATATTGTGAAAATATTATCAAAAACAAGGCAAGGAAAACTTCCCCCAGGAGAATTTTCAACTAAGTTGATTTTTATCGGGGATTTTAAGGTCGGAAAGACATCGCTGATAAAACGTTTTGTTGAAAATAGCTTTCAAGAAAGTTATATTTCAACAATCGGCCTTCAAATCTCAAAAAAAACGATAGATATCGGTGAGAATACAAAGGTTAAATTCATCATATGGGACATTGGTGGTCAAAAAACAACGGTTGCTCCCAATTTCTATAAAGGAGCAAACTCTGCTTTTATCGTTGTAGATAGAACCCGAATTGAAACGTTAAATAATGTTAACAGGTGGCATAATGAGATCAAGAATAAAGTACCAAAAAATATTCAAATAGTTGTCGTGGGCAATAAATCTGATTTACTTAATGAAATAGTTATTTCAAAAGAGGAAATAAAAGAAGTTGCAGAAAAACACGGATATTTTTATATTTTTACCAGTGCTAAAACAGGGGAAAATGTTTATGACACCTTCCTCTATATTGCATCCAAGATGATGGAAGATTTATCATAATTCCTTCTATCTTATATCCAAACTTTTTTATTCAAGATAAATCTTCTTAAAAGTAGGAAATGATATTAATTTGTAATGATAAAATGGAGGTTTGAAGGAATAGTTTAAATTGGAGGGAAAAAATTAATGCCACAGAAATTACATATTCAATTCAATGACATATTAGCAACATGAAATGCAGAAGGATACCTGATGGGCTTTTCCATAAAAGAGATCAAGTATAAAGACAAGTATTTATTATTTCTCACAGACCCCGTGAAATCAGGACCACGATTTAGTTTTAGATTGAAAGGAAAACGAGTAGGCACGATTCCAGTCGTTTTAAAAAATGTAGAACCCACGCCGATATATAAACTGGTGAATAGCCGGAAAGGATCTTCAATTCATAGGATTACCTTAGATTTTGATGTTAAAGAGTACTTACAACTCCTGATCAAAAAAAACATGATCAAGTCTATAAAATTCACCAAGGAAAGACATCTTATTCGTTTGTACATAGATATTTTCATGTATCCTCAAGAACCTTATTTGATCACCTTTTTCACCCTGAAAAATACATCGGATTATAATCTGGTAGATTTTTCCATGTATTTCGTGTTTGATTTTGATGTAAATGGTCTTGAAGGATACGATAACGACTATGCTGGTTATGATGTAGAAAATGACATCATCTATCAATATGACATGACAAAACTCTATGGAGGATTTTCAACCATTTCAAAACCAACACATTTCGAATCATGCTTGACAAAAGATTTAAAAATCGACAATGATAAACTTAACCTCTCAAATACCTTATATGACAGCTCGGGCGAACTCTCATCAGCATTACAGCTTGCCTATCTCACCTTACCCCCCGAACATTCGTTCCAAACAGCGTTTGTATTATCCGGGGGCATAAATAAAGAAGAATTGATACAAAATGTTACTGAAGGTAAAAAACAAGCATTCAAATACGTGCAACAAGTAAATCGTTCAATAAACTCAAAACAAAGAAATGAACAAAACCCTGCCTTTATTGAATTAAATCTTAAAAAATCTGAGGGGTGCACGTAGATCCACGATAATGATTCAAATAAAAAACCCTAATGGGAGGTTATTTGATGAAAACCCTGTGCCGGGTCGGATTTACGAAAATAACAATAATAGGAAAAAATATCCTTGAATAAGAGTGTTAAAATTTAGATAGGTTATTTTTTAGGATATGATATTCACTTCACCATATCTACCATGATTTTCTTATGGTTGATATGTTTCGATAGTTTTGAATTAATTACGACACGTAATTTTTAAATGATTTCCAATCCACTCTTTTTCTCATGTAAGAAGATGTAAGAAAAAATGGTATTTTCTTCTAATTTAGCTTTTATTTCCTCTCCAAGCCTATTTTCATTTTTTATATTTTTTTCCAATCACCATGCAATTAATTATTATTTCTTGATTATCGTTATTTTTTTTATTAGAATGTCTTTCAAAATTTTGGGATTTTTTTTAATTATTCTATTAATTGAAGGAAATACCCAACAATTCGCAGTTTTTTTTCAAATTTATTTAATTCAGTAATGATACCTTTTAATCCATTTCCATCATGAACTAAGGGTTTTTCCATCGACATGATGACTTTTCCGGAAGCTCCTGGTTTGATCTCTTCTCCAGAAAGGAGTTTTATTGGAGACAATTTCAGGTCTGATAAAGCATGATATTGCGTTCCATCACCCGGTTTGATGAGACCAGATCGTGGTTTGTAAAACTGGTTGATATAAACTTCAGCAGTAATCTTACTTTCAGATTTGAAGGTGCCTTGAGTCACGATGATATTATCTCTGCTAATATCTTGATGGGAAATAGTACCTTTTAATGCAAGTCCAACACGATCTCCGTGATGAGCTGTTTTAAAATCCCGATCGTGTTTTTGGATGCTTCTTATTATCACTTTTTTTGGTAGCGATCCATCATATCCTGCAATTTCAACCATTCCCCCTGCAATCAATCCACCTTTCTTTATCACGCCCAAGATGACGGTTCCAATACCTTTAACGGGAAATGCGTGATCTATTAATATTTTTGTATAGGATGGAGTTTCATTGTCAGAACTAGATTCCAAAGGTTTTTGTTCGATTATTTTTATTTTTATAGTTTCAAGATCAGATTTATTATTATCTTCAAGTTCAAGAATTTCTACTTTTTTCAAGCTAGTCGTGTTGAGAATGCTTTGGATTTTTCTCCTAACATCGCTTAATTTCCAATCGGTCTTTGAATTAATGCCCGAAATCACGATAAGACAATTCTTTCCAAATAACATGTTAAACATGTCCATTCCAACAAGCATTTCTCCTATAGCCGCGTTTAACCCGGTCTCTAAATCAATTACCAATACATAAATATTGGTAATGGTCAGGACTTGTAAAAACGGTTTAATTTTTTCGGGATAGTCGATAGGAGTTAGGACACAAAAAACATTGCCTTCACTCTCTTCTAATCGATTGTAGAATTGTATATCTGATTTCGTTCCTGGAGAACCTAATGATTGCCCTATTAAATTTCTCACGTCGAAATTTTCTCCAAAAATTCCTACAAGATAATTTCTTTCCTTTAATTCACTCATGTGCATTTGAAAATAGTGAATAAATGAAAAATTTTCCGATCATTAATTTTTCACAGACACACATATATATAGAGGTTTTCGCAAAATAGTAACATGGTGAAAACTAATCATATTACGATCGTTCCTGAAACACATTGGGATCGAGAATGGTATTTACCATTTCAAGAGTTTCGGGCAAAATTAGTGAGGTTAATGGATAACCTGCTTAAATATTTTTATGATGACCCGGAATACACGAATTTCACTTTAGACGGTCAAACCATACCTCTTGAAGATTACTTGGAAATCAAGCCTGAAAAAAAAAAGGTTTTAAAAAAGTATGTAAAACAAAAACGACTTTCTATTGGACCGATGTATGTCCTTCCCGATGAATTTTTAATAAGTGGAGAATCATTAATTAGGAACTTGATAATTGGTCATCAAATTGCAGAGAAGTTCGGGAGAGTGATGAAAGCAGGTTACCTTCCCGATACCTTTGGTCATATTGCACAAATGCCACAGATCTTCTCCGGTTTTGAGATTCCTTCAATTATTTTCTGGAGGGGATTTGGAGATGAATTTGAAAGTAATGAGCTTAATCTTGAATTTCTTTGGCAGGCTCCAGGAAATCCTTCTCATGTAGTGGGAATATTCTTGATTTTTGGCTACATGTCTGCCGCCAATTTGAACATTTCTCGGGAAGATGGGGTGTATAGGAGAGCCCTTAATACCATTAAGAATCTCGTTTCGATGCTAGAAGTTCATGCAGCAACCCCTTATTTATTGCTAAACAATGGCGTGGATCATGCTGAAGCACAACGTGAGATACCCGAAATAGTAAAACAATGGAATAAACAAAATCCAACTATCACAATGGTCCAGAATGATTTCGAGCATTATATTGACAATGTGATACACAGTAATGTGAAATTAAAAACATTTCAAGGGGAACTTAGAGGAGGGAGATATGCACCGATTCTCTCGGGTGTTTTGTCAACACGGATGTGGATAAAACAAAGAAATACAAAAATCGAATGTTTATACGAAAAATATTGCGAGCCTATTTCAACTATGATATGGGCACTAGAGAGAGAAAATAAGTTTGAATACCCACAAAATTTCATCCGTGCCGGTTGGAAATGGCTGATGAAGAACCACCCTCACGATTCAATATCTGGTTGCTGTACTGATCAAGTTCATGATGAGATGAAGACTCGCTTTGATTGGGCCGAGCAGATTGGAAATGAAATCATTAAAAATTCAATTCTGTATGCTTCGAGTAAAATAAGATTCGATCTCAGGAATAAGAACTATATCCCTCTTATAATTTACAATCCTTTACCTTGGTATCGTACTGATGTGGTGAATTTTGATGTTCTAGTTCTTAAAAGTAAGGCTTCAGATATCTCTCGTTTAAATTTTAAATTAATTGATTGTAAGGGAAAGAATATTGAATTTTCTCATCAAGATTCAGAATTAGAATCGATATACAGGCAAGAAAATTATTTAAGCCATAAAATTTCATTTTTAGCTGAAACTCCTGCTTGTGGATACAATACCTTTTATATTATCAAGAATGACTTTCATGAAGAGTCCCTTATAAGTGATAGTGTTCTTAAAATGGATGAAACAGGATTGGAAAACGAGTTTTATCAAATTAAAATAGAAAAAAATGGAACCATCACGATATTCGATAAAAAAAGCGGCATATCCCATAAAAATTCATGTACATTTAGAGATGTAGGAGATTGGGGGGATGAGTATGATTTTTCAGGACCATTAAAGAACCAAGTAGACAAGGAATTCTCCTCCTTGGATGGAGAAAGGGTTGAAATAACACCTCACGTTGATGGACCTTCCATTAAAGTTATTCGAGTCAAAATGTTATTAAAACTGCCGATCTCCCTATCGGTAGACAGGTTGCAAAGAGAAGAAAAACTCGTGGATAACGAGATTACCCTATTTATTTCGCTTTACAAGGGAATTAAACGCATTGATTTTAAAATCATTTTAAATAATCAAAGTAAGGATCATCGAATTCAAGTAATGTTTCCTTCACGGATAAAATCAGAGAGAGTATTCTGCGATGGACATTTTTACGTCGTTCCCCGGAATGTTGTTTTACCATCAGGACATGGGTGGATTCAAAAACCCTTGCCAACAAATCATCAAAAAGATTTTGTCGTGGTTGATGATGGAAGTCAGAGTTTTGCCGTTTTAAATAAAGGTTTACCTGAATATGAAGCAATACGAAACAATGATGATTCTATAATATTGGTAATAACGCTCTTGCGCTGTATTGGATTGCTTTCAAGAAGAAAGATATCATCACGATCCGTAGAGGCTGGACCCTATTTTGAGACTCCTAAAGCCCAATGCATTGGAAAGCATGAATTTGACTTGTCATTAATTATTGAACACGGTAAAACAAGCTGGATAGAATCAGAAATACATCTAAAGGGAAAAGAGTTCAATAATCCTTTAATGCCCCTTATTCCATCAATGATAGAGCATAGATTGAGAAGTTTAAATACCCTATCCCTTACAGCGAAGTCCTTCGTACAAAGCGATCAAGACCTCTATTTACCACAAGAACTCAGCTTTCTTGAAATTGATAATAGAAAGGTAATGATGAGCATATTAAAAAAAGCAGAAAATGGAAATGAGCTAATCATGAGATGCTATAATATATCATCAGAACCCGAAATTGCAAATATCTCATTTTGCAAGCAAATCCTCATAAAAAATGCGTTTATCGTGAATTTTTTAGAAAATCCTCCCATACATGAAATAAAGGGGCGGATACTTGAGTTTGAAAAACACATTATTAAAATACACGTGGAACCGCATGTAATTGCCACGATCAGTATACACTTCATCAGAAACATTTAAACATGTTAACCAAACACTATACGTTCAATAAATTAACAATGTAGGAAAAAATATATAAAAAGCAATTTTAAAAAGTTCTTATATTATTATCATTTTTTTTAATAATACAATGCGTAATGGTAAAAAGGATAGACCATGGGAAATGAATATAAAAAATATGATATAATCGTGATTGGAGCAGGACCGGGAGGATCGATCGCGGGAAAGGTGGCAGCAGAAAATGGATATAGTACTTGCATCATTGAAAAGGAGGAAATCAGCAACGAAGGACGATATAAAGCATGTGGTGGGGCAATGACGTGGGAATTAGTGGAGGAAATCAATTATCCTGAAGATAAAATTGCGCGAGTAATTGAATCACTCGTATTACATCACGTGGATGGAGAAGAATATTCAAAAGAAGGAAAAGGTGCGGTGGTGTGGCGAAGTACTTTTGACAAGTTTTTAACCGATATGGCAACAAGGAAGGGGGTGATATTAAAAGAGAAAGAATTAGTCATTAATATTGAGAAAAGGAACGATGGTCATTTAATAACAACGAAAAAAGATAAATACCATGCAAGATATGTCATTGCTGCCGATGGTGCTGCCTCAACCACCCTTAATCTATTAAAATGGCCCTTTTTAGCCAGCAAAAACCTGATCTTGACGATCACGAGCGAGATGAAAACAACGAAGAAACACATTAATGACCATTTAGGAACCGATACCTTGCACCTGTATTTTGGAACAAAACTCATACCCGTGGGATATTCTTGGTTATTTCCTAAAGAAGACGTGATTACCGTGGGATGGGGAAATCAAATTGATTTGATTAAAAATTCAAGAGATGAGTTTAACAAGTTTATTGCACTTCCTAAAGTGAAAAATGTATTATCTAATTCTAAACGAATTATGTTCAAACCTCATCTCATCCCCGTGGGAGTGAGATCAAAACTCTATGAGGACAAGGTATTTGCCATAGGGGATGCGGGTGGAATTGTTGACCCAATAAGCGGAAAGGGCATTCCTTATGCGATGATGTCGGGGAAGTTTGCTGTAGAAAGCATTAAAAAGTGTGAAAATAAGGATAAACTAGAGAAGATGGGTATGGAATATGAAAAACGTTTAAACAGTAAATTCTTAACACTCTTAAGGATTAAAAGAGAAAAGAGAGATGTGATTTTTAAAAATGATGAAAATCTCAAAAAATTCCTTTCATTGTGGCAAAATCATCGATCCTCTGAAATTATTGCAAAAAAATTAATGTAACCTGTTTTTTACTATTCTATATTTTTAAGGATCACCGAGTTCTGTTCAATTTTTTTCAAGTTTTAAAATTTCAGAGCCCTTTTATTTAAAAGATAATTCCATATTATCATATAGTTATATGATGGAAAAATAAATACTTGATTTTACATGAAATTTGCAAACTATGCCAAGAAATACCTCCCAAAAATTAACAAAGAGATACAGCTAATTTTTAATAGAAAACTCGAGAAGGTAAACAATGCTTTTTTAAAAGATTATTACTCGGAATTAAAGGATTATTTTTTGGCAGGTGGAAAGAGAATTCGTCCATTGATGTGTATTGCATCATATAATGCGTTTAATGGGGAACGAGAAGACCAAATATTAAAGGCAAGTATTGGAACCGAATTCCTTCACAATGCATCATTGATCCATGATGATATCATTGACAAGGACGATTTCAGGAGGGGAAAACCATCCTTTCATTACAGGTTTCGACAATACCATGCAAAATATCAATTAAAAAAGATGGTAGCACGAGATTTCGGCAATAACCTGGGGATATTAGGTGGTGATAGCGCGTTCTTTTTTGGATTAGAAGCGTATTTATCCAACGAGTATGATGATGCCTCCAACATCAGGGGTATCAGATTATACGAACAAGCATATCATGAAGTGTGCGATGGCGTTCTCATCGAAATCGATATGGTCAATAAAAAGGATCTATCAATCTCAGATTATATCGAAATGATTTCTCTCAAAACGGGTGCGTTGATAGAGAAGTCCGTTTTAATCGGTGCGAATTATGCACGTGTCGAAGAAAAATATCAAAAATTATTATCAATCTATGCCATTAATTTAGGAATCATTTTTCAGATCATTGATGATATATTGGGCACGTTTGGAGATGAAAAAGTGACGGGTAAGCCCACAGATGGAGACATCAGGGAAGGAAAAAAAACTGCATTATTGATTGGAGCACGCAACACCTTAAAGGGTGCGGAATTAACTCGCTTAAATGAGCTGATTGAAAACCAAGAAATGACTGATTTTGACGTTCAAGAGGTCCGGGAATTATTTAAAAGTGCGGATGTCATAAATTCAAGCAAGCATTTAGCGTTAAAATACTATGAGGGAGCGAAAGCTGCCTTGAATGAATTGAAACTCGTAATTAAAGAGTCTGAATTGGAGTTTTTCGATGATTTATTGAACTTTGTTTATGATAGGACATTTTAAATTTGCATTAGAGAGGGGAAAAAGATAGTCTTAATCGCAATCACGGGAGCCACGGGAATTCAAATAGCTATAAAGATTTTAAAGGTATTGAAAGAATTGAAAACTAAAACAGAATTGATCATCTCAAAGGCAGCAAAAAGGGTCATAGAAAGTGAAACAGATATTAAAATCTCTGAGATACAAGATTTAGCAAATAACTATTATGACGTTGATGACATTGCAGCTGCACCAGCCAGTGGCTCGTATAATGTTGATAAAATGTTAATCGTTCCTTGCACCATGAAAACATTATCAGCCATCGCAAATGGCTATTCGAGCAATTTAATAACGCGAGCGGCAGATGTCATGATAAAAGAAAAAAGAAAGCTCGTCCTCGTCGTGAGGGAAAGCCCTTTAAACGCCATTCATCTCGAAAACATGCTCAAATTAGCTCGATTAGGCGTTACCATTGCGCCTCCTGTACCCTCTTATTATATCAACCCGAAATCGGTTGATGAATTAATTGAATACACCGCAGGAAGGATTCTCGATCAGATTGGTATAGATAGCGGGATAAAACGATGGGGTATCGAGTAGAATGACGAGAGAATTTATAACGAAGATTTAATTTAATCGATCCTAGATGCTTATTATATCAGTCAAATTGTATTGCACTTTAATATTTACGCATAGAATTAAGTCCAACTTGCTTTACCTTTGATGAAATCAGTTTTAAATCTACAATAACCTGTTTTGCGTGAAAATGTGTTTCAAAATCAATTGATTAAAAGGTTCATTCACTGGATAACGATATTTTAATGATTATTGGGTATTTTTTTCCAATTT
>DXJM01000424.1 GCA_019057355.1 Promethearchaeota archaeon
GACTTCTTTCAAATAAAATATTATACTAATTCTTATATTAAGCGAGAAAATGCAGGAAAAGATAATTGCTGATCATATCCTTGAGAAGATGACTCTTGATAATGTTTTTAATATACTTAATGATAATCTGTTTGCATTTTTAAATCAAGAAGAAATCGATTATTGTAAAGACCTTCAAGAGTTTTGCCTTGAACTTGATCCCAAAATTGATAAAACTAAAGATGTATACGTCCTTTTTCCGGAATTAGGAAAAAAAGGATACATGCAAAGGATAAATAAATGGAAAGACTTCACGCCGTATGGAATGAAAAAAGAAATGCTTCTCGGCCTTCATCTCTCTTGCTTGGATAGTCAACTTGAATTGGCAAGATTGGCAAGTGGGATATTGTGTGGAAATCCTACTTTTCATTATTTTCACCACGGGGGAGAAAGTCCTGAAGTTGCTAAAATTCAAGATGAACTGATGTCAGGACAGAAAGTTGGATGTATTTGTATCACTGAACCTGAACGAGGAAGTGATGCTGTAAACATGACGACTCAATGCATGAAAATCGATGATGGAGTCATTTATAATGGTGAAAAAGTATTTACAACCAACGGTCCTAAAGCGGATTATTTTGCAACATATGGCGTTTATGATACCTCAAATCCAAGAGGCACGATGGTTCAAGCAATGATAAAGCGTGAAATGGGTGTTAAAACTAATCGATTAACAATTAATGCTGTTCCGAGAGTTCATATTGCTCATACATTTTTTGAGAATGTAAAAGTCCCAGCGGATTACATTTTAGGAGATGATGGAATGGGATATTCGAGATTATTTGAAGGGCTCGTACCAGAAAGATTAGGTATTGTAGGCTCTGGACTTGGTATTTGTTGGACAGCACTCATATATGGGATAATATATACAAATCTTAGACGACAATTTGGACAGGAAGTAGGAAATTTTCAAGGAGTAGGTTTTAGCCTTGCAGATTTGTTATCACAAATCTCTTCTGCAACAGCACTTTCATTTTCAGCAGCGACTATATATGATGAAAAAGTGTTATTTGCCGAGAAAAAGAGTGGAGCTGCTGAAAAATGGGTGGCAGGAATAAGCTCTCAAGGAAAATATCTCGTATCAAAGTTAACCCATAAAACATGTTATACTGTACAGCAACAGATGGGAGGAATTAGCGTTACAGATAATACTCTTGTAGATGAGCTCACGGATACTAGCAAGATCGAAGAAGTAATTGGAGGAGCAAGAAATATTCAACTTTTTATCATTCAAAATGCACTCAGAAGATATAAAAAGATACTCTAACAAAAATAAAAGGAGAAGGGAAGAAACATGAATGAAGAAAAAATTGGTGTGGGAATGAGGCAAGTAAAATTTATTGCCTCTTGTGGAAAATGTCCTAATTGTGGAAGCACTTCTGTTAAATTTAAATTACCGCTTGAATGTTTCTTAGAAACTAAAGAGGGGAATATCGATAAAATCGTTCTTGATTTTCGTCATCCACAATATTGGCTAAAAACAACAGTTACTACATGTAGTAAGTGTGGCTATCAATTTCATTTAAGAGATCACAATGAGAGTTTTTATCAAGACCTAGAAACTTCCAAGAAAGATGAAGGGGATAATTTTAACATTTGGTACTACAATTTTAATGACTATAAAAAGTATGAAGACTAGGTTTTTATTACTTCATTAATTATTTTTTGTTTATCATTATTTATTTTTCCGAATAACAATTCCTGATTATTTTTAATAAATTTCCAAGAAAAACCCTTAAGACCTTTTTGTTTTATTATTCCAGAAATACCCTTTGGATTTCCGTTACGCGTGTATTTGATTTTTGTACTCTTGATTGCGCTTATTGCATCATATGGGGTCTTGAAGGTATCTATTAATAATCTTGCTTTTTTAGGTCCAATATCTACGAGACTTTCCATCATAAAATAGCGCCTTTCTTGCAAGCTCATTTTTTTAGGTGCTGATCTATATAATAAGGGCATGTCATCTTTCACCTGTTCTCTATATGCAATCCTTTCAATTACGATTGCAGTGTCTTCTAAATGTCTAGTTGGAATTACCGAGATCCCAAGTTTATAGGAAACGAAGGATAAAGCCCCTAATATCGAGTTTATATTCATTCCAGTATTTTCAAATACCATATCATTCAACCCCTCAATGATCAAAATTGCCGTAATATAGGTTTCTTTTAGCCGTAATAACTGCTCGAAGAGACGGTTATCTTTAATTGAAGCAATAAAGTCAAATCCTTCTTTTCTTTCAATGGCAACTTCGTTCGATATCAATATATCAGCAATTTCTAGCTGCTTGCTTTCATACGTTATTTTATCTTTTTTTCGATCTAATACTTCCATTAATTTCCGTTCTCTCTTATCGATTATGACATGCAAAAGATTTTTTTGAGACATTTCATCATCTAAAGTTTTTTTATAACGATCTATTCATGTATCTATTTTAATCTAATTTATATAAAATAATTAAAAGGAAAAAATCATCCTTTAGTGCTAAAAATATGCGTGCTTTTTATTATTTTTTTCTTGATTTTGGCTTCGGTAAAAAAGGTCTTTAGAAAAATATGAAGTACAATGTTACTCAGAAAATTAAAACAATAAAAATAAATAGAGGCGATATCGGCCTATAAATCAATTTCATTGAAAATTAAATCCATAGAATGAACTATTAATGGAAAGTCCGATTTGTAACTGCCCTTTAGAATGAACTCGTTTAATGCCATAAAGTTTTTAAGACTTGGAGAGCAGATACAAGCTCCTGCAAGGTTTGCAGGATCTCCACTATCGCTTGTTTTGAGATAATAACCCAATTCTCCTTGAGGGCTTTCAACTTGCATGATTGCAATTTTTTCTTTTGGTAATGCTAAATTCTTATCATCAATGATTTCAATCTCATTATCATCATCAATTAGTTTAGAAATAAGTTTATCAACAATTTTAATTGAATGTTCTATTTCCCATGCTCTTGTTTCAATTCGCGAAAAGACATCCCCATTCCGTGATGTTACTATGGCCCATTCCCCTATTAAATCCTTATCCATGTAAGATAAATAAGGTTTTTCAAAACGGATGTCATGATCGATTCCAGAAGCTCGTAAGCAACAACCAGTAACTCCTGCATGTAATGCATCATCTCTCTCTAAAATCCCCTTCCCTTCACATTTTTCCTTTATATTATTACTATAAACGGATTTTCTAATCATATCAATTGTTTTTCTTGATAGATCGTTTAGCGCAAGTTGGAGAGCTAACAAATCGCCATTAGAAAAATCTTTACAATATCCTATAAAATTAATATCATCAAAAAACTGTATTTTTAGGTGCTCTTCAATAGATTGGTGAAATTTCGCTCGAATTTCATGCAATCGTTTGGATAATTTGTTATTTTTTAATAAATGAAATAAATTGATAAACCATGACAGCAAGCTTTCGAATCGCTCGAACTCACAAAAAATGGTTCTCACGTTGTTTACCCTGTTTTGTGATTGAATTTCAAAAAGTTGCTCAAGAGCCATGATGTAAGCAAGATTATGGTGATAACTGCTTGGATAACATATTTTTTTTGTTAAATCGAGATTCTGTCTAAATGTATTAGTGGTCAGCAACGGGATGATCCCCCGATATAACCAACCTGTTTTTTCTTTAATGGTTGTTATTTGGCTTTTTTTGAGAAACAAATTGAAATAATGTTTTAAATTGTCATTTTTATTGTATATCCCTAAAGGGATGAGATAACGTGATTTGTTTGTCAATTTAAAAGAATTGGGAATTGTAAATACCTCTTTTATCACTTTTTCCTCAGTTGATTTGAACTTTAGACCATATCTTTTTTCTATTTCATTTTCATAATATTTTGCTTGAGGAAATATATGATCTAATGAATTAATTGAGCTGGTATTTTCAAGTTTAGAAATTAGAAAAAGAAATTTTTTCCTTTTATACAATTTAAAATGAAACTCATATATCAATTGATAGGATTCTCCGAACTCTAAAATTGAAATATTAACGAGATTACCACCTCTTTCCTTAAAAAAAGAAGTCATGTCCCTGATTTTAAGACCATTTATCGTAAAAATAAGATTCTTCTTATTTTCAATTTTCTCTTTTATTTCTATTCTAAAATATTGTTCAAAAACTTCCTTTAGATTGAATGAAGATTTTATTTCAAGCATTTTCAATGTTATTCTTCTATCGGTAATTTATTATATAATATTAA
>DXJM01000425.1 GCA_019057355.1 Promethearchaeota archaeon
TAACAAAATACTTATTTTTATAAATTTAGATAAAATTTATTTTATTGTTATTTCAATTATCCAATAAAAACCAGTAAAATAAGCTTAGATTAGGCATTCAGGGATATTAACTGTCATAACCTCTCTAAAAAGGTAATGTTAATTTAATCTTTCCTTTTTTCTTATTCAATCTTATAACTTTTATTCTTATTTGAATATCAAATATTAGATATTGTAAAAAATGGATGATTCTCTTTCTTTTTTATTTTTGAAAATTTTTTTATATTAACTCTTAGAAATCTCCAACCTCCTTTCAATTTGTAGGTAGATCAATCGAACAAAATCTTTATTTTTACAGACTTAAATCTGGTTAACTCATGTGTTTTTTAAAATTTCGATGTAATAATTTTATATTTTTCAGAATTATTTGTTGAATATCATCAGGTAAAGGGGAAACAAGTTCTTGAATGTTTTTTAATTCTAAATTGTTAATATCTTTATAACTAATCCGTAAAAAGGTAATTGTCGATAATGGAGGTACTATTAGCACGACATAAATAAAATAAGATATCATTATTGGTTCTGATGTTTCTATTCCCGTTCCTGGAAGAGTATAATAAAATCCAAAATTAATCCCTTTCAATTGATATAATATAAAAGCCAGATTGGTTATATTTAAAAAAATAAAAACAATCAAGCTCCCCATTGATATTTTTTTAAATTTTTTGATCTTTAGCTTTGAAAATACTTGGTTATAATGCCTTTGAACAAATTTATAATCACCTCCTATTTCCTCCATATCATTATGGTCTAGTATAACAGAAATTTTACTAAATTTCCATAAATCAATAAATATCCAGTAATAACCAAAAGTATATATGAATATGAAAAGAGGATTGAAAAAAAATGAATAAAAATTTATCATTTGGGGGCGATAAAAGCTTTCGGCACCGATCCAAAATAATAGGACTAATTGTACTATTGAAGTAAAAAATAAACGAGAGGAATGCTTTTTTTCAGAACCTATAGGATTATATATTATTGGGCTCTCTTCTGACTGGAAACGCCATTTATTTCCACTAATTGTTTTAAAAAACAGGGAAAATCCAAATGAAATCAACGGAAATAACACTAATAATATATTTGACCATTCTTGAGTAAGAATTAGAAGAAATAACAATAAAAAGATAAGAAAATCCCTTACTAAGCTTTCATTTAAAAATTTTCTCAATGGAATATAATTTTTCTCGCTCATTTTTTTAATAAACCTTGCTTAATAAATAAATTTTAATAGTTTTCAGCAATTTAAATGTTGAAAGGGAAAATATTACAATAATAACATAAAATGAATATTTGAAATGAAATTTTGCCCCGAATGTGAGAGTCTTCTTTATCCAAAAAAAAAGGGTTATTTTGCAAGGTTTGTGGTGTTTATATTGATTTAAAATTTGGTACTGAAAGTGCTAATCAATCTAAGGAAAAAAAAGATGAAAAATTAGATGAGAAGAGTATTAAAAAATATTTGCATTCTACTCAATTTTTAGAAAATACTTATAGAAAATTTTTTCCTTACAAGGAATTCAGGAAATCTCAAGAGAGTATAATATCTCATATTGAAGAATATGCAAGATCTAAACATAATATTCTTTTAGTGGCTCCTAATGGCACGGGAAAAACAGTAATCGCTCTAAGTGCAATTTTACCTGTTGCTATTGAGAAAAATTTGAAAATCCTTTACATGTGTCGGACCCACTCTCAAAATACGAGAGTCATAAAGGAGTTGAACAAGATTTCATTTTTTTTATCTTCTAATAAGATAGATCAAAAAATCAGGGCGATATCTATACGTGGAAGAAATGAAATGTGCCTTAATAAATCCCTTTTATCCATGAAATTGAATCCCAATGAATCAATGGCCGTCTGTACTGATTTAAGAAAGAATAGGAATTGTGTTCACTTCTTGAATTTGAATAAAAAAAGAAATGAAGTAGAACATCCCATTCTCATATCTCCAGAATTATTCGATAAACCAATCGATGCTGAGGAATTGATAAATGTTTGCAAGGAAAAACAGATATGTCCTTATTTTTTGAGCAAATATTTACTGGAACAAATGCAAGTTATAATATGTAATTACCAATGGATTTTCAATCCACACATTCGCGAGTCATTTTTAGACTTTATAACCCAAAAACTTGAAGATTGTATCTTGATCATCGATGAGTGTCATAATATTATAGATGTTGCAACTGAAGTGAATTCTTATTGGATATCGCCATATTCCCTAAAAATTTGCCTAAAAGATTTAGAAATGTATAGATCTCCGAGTAAAATGTTAAATTTTGTCAATTTCTTATTAAATCACTTGAATAACCTAAAAAATCTTCAAGATGTTAAAGAAAAAGCTATAGATCCCAGTTCATTTCTGCAAAAGATCTGTACTACATTAGATTTTTCGGATTTGAATGGATTTAAAACTTTTATCGAAGATATAAGTGAATTTAGTGTTTCAATTCATGAAGAAAAAGTCGCAAATGGTGAAATCTACAGGGACTACCTTGGAAGCTTTGCAGATTTTTGGTTAAAATGGATGGAAGTACATTTACGTGAAGACTATTTCTTTTGCTATAATATAAAAGATAAAAATGAGAAAAAAACATAACCCTTGAAATCGTGGCATTAGACCCACGAGAAATCACAATTCCAATCTTAAAAACCTGTTATAGTTCCTTAAATTTTTCAGGAACGGTAAATCCTTATGTTTTTAATAACTTAATGGGTTTAAATGCAAGCGGGAAAAAGTACAGGGGGATAATTGCAGAATCGCCCTTTGAAAAAAAAAATATTAAGGCTTTAGTGATTGAGGGGATCAATACCAAGAGAAATAACAGAACACCTCACATGTATAGAAAAATGATTCAAAAAATTGACGAAGTTTTATTTTGTACTCCTGCGAATGTTGGTATTTTTTGCGCTTCCTATAAAATACTTAAAGGGCTCCTCTCAAATGGTATAGAACCTGTCGTGAAAAAGAATAAAAAGAAATTATTTATTGAAGAGCTTGGTACATCCGCGTCAGAAAATGCATTATTACTACAAGATTTTAAATCAATGGCATTAGATGGTGGGGGTGTTCTATTAGGGGTATGTGGTGGTAGAAATTCTGAAGGGGAAGATTATCCAGGGGATACCATGAATTCCGTCATAATTGCAGGATTTCCTTATCATTTGCCGACACCTCGAGTAGAAGCAAAAATAGGTTATTATGATAAAGTCTTCAATAAACAAGGATGGACCTTTGCCTATCTATATCCCGCTATTCAAAGGGCAAACCAAGCTTCTGGTCGTCCTATTAGGAAAATAGAGGATAAAGGTGCAATAATTTTTCTGGATTCTAGATTTAAATCAAAATTGAATTGGATCTCTAATTGGATTAAAGATCAAATCGAGATCGTCCCGGATAATAAAAATGCTATTACACAGCAATTATTTCCATTCTGGTCCTTAAACTAATTAATTAATATGATTAAGTTCCATGACTTTATTATAAAGAAAAACTAATTTGGATGTAACTATATTCCATCTAAAATAGTTATTGACCCTATTATAGCAATTATTTCTAATTTTATTGTAATAATCGTTATCATTAATGGCTAAAAATTTAATCACTTCATCAGAAATGCGATCAATCGATATTTTCGTATCTTTTTCTTTTTTAACGTGATCCTTGGATATTTCTGCTAATATAAAAAAACTCGTTAAATACTTAGCAAATTCCTGACAATCATCCTTATCAACTAAAAAGCCAGTGCCATTTATAGGATCGCTTTTAATATCAATGATAGATTCTTGTAACCCTCCAACTTTAGTTGCAATTACCGGTAATTTTAATGCCATAGCTTCTAATGCCATAATACCAAAAGGTTCCCACCTTGAAAGAGCTGCATATATATCTGCAACAAGATGTGTAAATTTATATACTTCAGCTGCAACTCCGAATATAATTCTCACATTTTTAGGATATTTTTTAATAAATTTGGAATAAAATTCCATTTCGTTTAGACTATATTCGGTAGGATTTAAAAGAAACAGAAATTTTGCATTAGGAACCTGTTTAATTACATGCGGAATGGCATCAAAAATAGTCTCAAAACCTTTTTGAGGGGAAATCCTACCTGTCGTAATCATCAACGGTCCTGATTCATCAAATGGGATGATGCTTCCATTCTTAATGTATGGATTATCTTGAGAAATGTGTCTAATAGTCTCTAAAATTCTTTTTGAATTAATGATAGGGCTCTCCTTTAGATTGCCCAATTTATGGACCAATAGATATTTTTTCATGTCTTCACGTGATATTTCAGATTGATTTCTAAGCTTTAATATATCTCTCATCTCTTCTCCAAAGTTATCATTGATTTCTTTAATCAAGGATTCATAATTCCAATCACATCCATTCCAAACAAAATCGGATTTATATGCTATTAAATCGGCTCCAAGATGTGGAATGATTTCTTCGGATAAATATGACATGCTTACGCTTGTAACAATATCACTAATATAAGCGCCTATTTTTTCAACTAGAGGGGATTCTTGTTCTTCAAGGCACGTATCTATAAATATTTCTGTAATGCTTTTTTCCTTAAATCCATCTTTTGTGATGATTTTTATTGGTGTATCGTCAATTCCGCATGCTTTATAAAAATTTAAATTAAATCTCTGCCATGTTAACAAGTGAATTGTAATAATTGATCGTACATCAAGATCATGCTTTTTTAAAACCTGTTTCATCCCAATAAATGGAATCACGACATGATAATCATGTAAATGAACAATATGAGGTAATTGTTCAGCATTCTCTCCTATAAAATATTCGATAATACCACGAATTCCAATGCTATAAAGGCAGATTTTAAGGGAAAAAGTATCTGGATTATACACTATTTTATCATCTAAGAAGGTTGACGTAAACATGTTTTCTCCTTTTAATAATATTATGTCAACGTTTTTCTCTCTCATTTTATAATATTCTATAATATAGCTACTTTCAGGGCGATTAATTCCCATGCTCATTGGTTCCAATTGACCTACACACTTAAATGGTAATTTTTCCACGTTATTTTTTTTTTTAAGATTATCAAGTTGTCCGTGAGATGGAATAAAAACTGTTACGTCAAATTTTTCTGATAAAAATTTAGCTTGGTTCGAGGGAACTTCACCTAAACCTCCAACCTTGGCTATTCCCTTGTACTCAAATGTAAAGATCCACACTTTATGTTTTATTTCAGTCAAATTTCTCAGCATGAATAATCTTACTTTTTTCTTTTTTCTTTCTAAATTTTAAAAAAATTGTATTTATTAAAAGTTAATTAAAAAGA
>DXJM01000426.1 GCA_019057355.1 Promethearchaeota archaeon
CTTAATAAATTTAAGCCGAATGAAATAATGTTCGCTACTAGGAAATTTATAAAGACTGATTAATAAAAAAAATAGAAAATGAACTAATTTGTTGAAAACTCTTAAAAATTTTTTCCAATTTGTACAATTATTAAAGATATATTGCTCGATTTTTTGGTAATGAGTCAACTAAATTCGGAAATTTGAATTTTTTTCCAGAGCTTATTAAGTTCATCCCTGACTTCTATGAATTGTCCCGCATGTTTTAAAAATACATCCCTTGCACGGTCAAAATCCCTTTGAACGTCATTTAATTGTTGATCTAGTAAATTTAATTTATCTCCTTCAATCAGCTTGTTCTTGGCTTTATCAACATTTAAAGCTTTTTTTATGATACCGGATCTTTTACCAGCAACCTCGCCTAAGGCATCTGCAAACTCTCTTTTCTTGATGATAAAGTACTCTTTTTTGATGATAACATCTTTGTGAGCTTCCAGATATTTTTCTAACGATTCAATATAACCATCATTTTTATGTACTAAATCATCAAGGAGATTTACTTCATCATCTTTTATATTGGATCTATTTTCCCTCGCTAGAGTTTGCATTTGTTTAAGAACATCTCTCATTGAACGATTTACAGCTTTTCTAGTTATTATTAATTTAGACACATCGTCAATATATTTTTTTTGTGATGCGATCACAGAACCCTGGACGCTTGCTAGCTTTTTAAGCTTGGAAACCAATTCTTTTTCCATTTTTGCTAATTCCAGCTCATCTTCATGTGTTATTATTGGGCTCATGTTTCAGATCCTTCAGTATTTAGTATTTTTTTTTTTATTATTCATTATGATTTTGTATTTCTTCAACACATCATTACCTTTTAAACTTTTTTTATATTGGGAAATATGCTGTAATGATATTATCCCTGTAATTTGCTTTTAAAATTCTGACATTAAATTCCTTTCCAATCATGACATCTGAAAAAATTAATGGCTTTTTGAGGAGCACTTTAATTCCATTAGAATCATTTATTTTTCCGATACATTCGTTTTTCCAACGACCTCTTGATACGATGATAACTCTTATCAGATCTCCTTTATTATACCTAATGCTTGGGATCGACATTCTTTTATGAATTCCAAAATCCTGGGGCCCAAGCTTTAACTTTATTTGATATCTTTTTTCAAGACATGATAATTGAGCATAAAAATAATCCCATGATTTGGGTCGTATTTTTTTCAGTTTTCTTCCCGTTTTATAAACTAAATATTTTTGAATGCCTAACTGAATTTTTTTCTCCGAATAGCCTTGATTTCGATGATTTAAGGTGAAATGAATAATATCTTCAATATCAGAATCATTTTCACCTGGAAACCACACCGGTGCCAATAATACATCAATATTTGATTTTAAAAGGAGAGTGATATTTTCTAGTAATTTACACGTGTCATAGTTAGATATATTACACAAGTAATTGGCAACATCTCGATTCAAGGTGTTTAAACTCATATTAATTCTCGTTAGTCCTACTTCATTCAATTTATCAATAATTTCAGGATTTAATAATAATCCATTCGACTGCATTGAAATTATTTTAATTCCAGAAAGCTTCCATAATGATTGGATCAAATCAAATAAATCTTCGTACAGTAATATTTCACCATAAGGGGCGATATGTATCTCAATGTCATGATGACCCTTTATTTCAATGACTTCCCTTACTTTTTCAACTAAGTAGTCGGAATCTACAATAAAATTCGTTTCATAATCCCCAGAACTTACGAAACAATACTTACATTTTAGATTACATGATGTTAAGGGCTTGAGTTCAATGATGTTTGTTCCGCGATCAATAATCCCTATAAAATCCACTCCAGAGAGGGGAATTAATGAATTTTTCTCTATTTTAATAAGTTTGGATGACATGTTACCTATTCACTCTTTATATCGTAAAATAGCAACTATAGATCCTAAATCAACAATTTGCTTCCCCGTGGGTTGTTCACTATTTAAAATATGAATTTCTCCTCCAGAATATTCAACATCACTAATTATGCTTTCAATTTTTAGTTTAAAATCTTTTGAAGTACCCCTTATAAGAGTATCAGCTAGAAATAATTCTTTTATAGAACCTTGCTTGGCAGAAACCGAAATTTCATCGAAACCAATTTTTATCAAACCATCATCCATACTCAATAGCTTGAATATTTCTTGAATTTTTTCTGTTTCTTGGAATATAATTACTTTTTCCTTTAAGGAAGCTAATTCCTTAGATTTTAATGATTCTAAGATTGCACTCTCAGTACCCGAGCTTGCATGAATGCTTTTAATTTGAGAAAGATAGCTTGGTGAACCCTTTTCTCTTAAATATTTAATAAAATGATCTCGCGTGTTTCCAGGACCACATATAATTATAAGATTAATCTCAATATTTTTGATATTCTCTTCAAGAACTCCCTTTATGGCTGAAAAAAACTCTTCATATGCTTTATTTCTATGAATTTGTTCATATCTTTTTCCAGGGATGTTTTTTTTTACTGTTGTAATGTATTTATGACTAAAATTTGTGATTTGTGAAATAGTAGCTAACCCCGTTTCGATGGCTACAAATATCATGATAAAATTTGATTCAAATTTAGAGGTTTTTTTCAGTCTCATTAGTTCATTTTTAAACCACGTATCTTTTTTTATGGTTATTTGTTGCCCTGGTTCAATATTGAACGTGTGATATGTTCCAAAACTAACAAGATCGTCTGGTCCTTCTAAAATAAGCCCTTTTATTCGCAATCTGTTTGAGAATTCATGAAATGCCGCATTTTCAACTTTTAAAGTAAGAACCATTTGCTTGCGAGTACCTTGAGTTCCTTCCTTTAATATGACCCTTCTATTCGTCCGTGCGGTCACGTTATCCTCTTTAGAGATTACATTATATAAGGTCCATAGGTCATTGAGATTTTCTATTTTTAAAGTGATTTCTCCTTTTTTTTGATCATCTTCTAATATTCTCAATAAATTTTTCTATCCTCATTTGAATAGTTTTGATGATTTTGATCTGGCATGTATAATTATAAACCATGATACTACAAAAATTAAATTAAATAAATAATGCAAATAGAATTCATATTTTACTTTAATTACTGGTTTTATTCTGAAGAAAGGAGTATATAGGTGAAAATCCTAAGGTTTAGAAGGAACATGTCATGAATTTTGTTCATTAAGACCTTATCGGAGTGAGTAAATAAAAAAGATAAAGAAAAAAAATCATTTTATAATAGATTAAAAAAAGAATAAATAAA
>DXJM01000427.1 GCA_019057355.1 Promethearchaeota archaeon
TGGTTCGCAGATTGGAAAGAAGGAAAATAATTGAAATAATGTCGGAAATAAAAATGCATGACATTTTCAAAAAAATTAAAAAAATTTGTTAACTTGTAAACTTAAGAATTGTATTATTCAAAAAAAATGATTCATGTAAAAAGTTAGATATAAAAACCCTCCGACTAATGCGGCAATAGGAAAAGTTAAAAGCCAATATAAAGCCATTTTTCCAATGCCTTTATAGTCCACTTCTTGCTTCTTAGCACTATTTAATCCAACAATACAAAAAACGATAACATGACTATGGCTGATTGGTATTCCTAAAGGTGTGACAACGAATAAAACGATAAAGAGTGCCAATTGTATGACAAAACCTTCACTGGGACGAGCATCGGTTGTTTGAGATGCTACATTCTTAATAACATAACGCCCAGCGATATAAATCCCTAAAAATGCGAATATTCCGAGGAAACATTTCCAAAACCAATATTCTGTTATATTCAAATAACTTCCATCAAAAAGAGCATATAGTATTCCCAAGGCTTCAGCGGAGTTTGCCCCTGTATATATTGAAACGCCAAAAACGGCTATTAATAAAGCCCAAGATAATACATTTTCAGATCGTTCTATAGAATTTAATCCTTTAACTTTATTTAAAAAGAGTTTAGCGGTAACTTTATACAATACAAACGTTAATAGGAATCCCACTATCGGACTTAAAAACCAGCCAATAATCAATGATATCACTACTATCCAATTGAATGCCCCCGTAACATTTATCCCTTGAAAAGAGATGAAAACGATAACAACACCAATTATAGCGCCAAATAAAGAATGAGTAGATGATAATGGGATTCCCGCAAAACTTCCTATAATTAGCCAAATGATAGCACTTATTAATACGCTTAGAAGCATGTATATGGTGTATGTCACATCTTCACCTACAAATTTTTTTCCAACCGTGCTTGAAACTTCTTCGGAAAGGAAAATGGCTCCAATCGCTAAACCTATCCCCCCTAAAATTAAAACATATTTGAATTTTATAATCCCTGCCGCTGCAAGCGGAGCTGGAGCTTCATCATTAGCACCTATAGAAAATGAAAGGAAAAGTGATAATATAATTAAAACTATAACTATAAAAGAACTTAGATTTTCCATAAATAGATTCGCTGTTTGAATTATTTAAAAATTAGGTATTTTGTGGATAAAAATTGGATATACTCAGAAAAATCCTTTATATGATCTGCCATCATCATGATATCTTCAATAATTTCCTTTAAATAAAGGTAGGTTCTACTTAAATAATCCATATCATAATTCCAGAGGCGATCCAGCAAGGTCCATTCTATTTTTCGCATTCTGCGTCTTTCATCTTTTATAACTTCGCAAATTTTATATGCTTTTTCAAGATTAGAACTGACTAATTTGACCGCTTCTGTAATCTTGCTAGATAAATTTTTTAGAAATTCATTAATGGTGATAATTCCCTTGGTAAAATCTTCATCAGGAAATATTATTCTGTACAAGAGCAATCTATGTGCTACAAATTCACCTATGTTTTTAATGTCGTTAATTTTTGCAAATAATTTGAGTCTATCTACCTTTGTAAAAGAGGATTTTTTTGATTTAAAAATTTTAGCCTCAAAGATCTTCTTAATTTTATCTTCTTTGGCTGTTTGAATAACATCCTTAATATTTGCTACAAAATTTTCAAAATCCTCCCTTGTCAAGCATTCAATTCCTTCTATTAATTTCATATTTTGTTCATTAATGCTATCAATAAAAATGTGGGTTAATTCATCAAGACTTAATTTATTTAATTCCTTGTCATCAAACGTTTCCATTGTAAGAATTCCCTTTATTATTTTTTTTAACTATATACAATATAGATATTTAAAAACTATTTTTTTAACAATTAATTACTTAAATATTCTCTATTTAAAATAACTATACCCCAATCAAACTATAGAGATCTATATATTCTCTATAGTTTAATCTTGATCAAATTAATCCCTTGATAAGACAAAGGGATTTTTTAAATCAAAGATTTTCCAACAACACTCTCATGTGGTTTCTTTCCAAGCATTTTTATCAACGTGGGGACAATATCCGTGGACTTGCAATGGAGCACCTCCTTTTGGGGGATTTCTGAAGATCCTCCAATTAATAAGGGAACAACTGCACTTTCACGTAAACCTATATCATGAGTATAGAGAGAGCCTTGCTTCTTTTTTCCGTGGGTTATTTTATACGTGTATTGTCCGACAGTGCTTATTATAATATCTGCACTTCGAGGATTCTTAAAATGTCTTGAAATCAAGTCCGGATACAAGGCATAGTCAAGATGATGAGTTCTATCATTATATTCATCTATAGAATGGAATTTGCCATCCATGATTTTACTTGAAATTTCATCACTTGAAAATCCAAATATATCTCCATCTGGCTCTTCTGAAATATATTTTGACTTAAAATCAAGACCCAAATTCTTATATTCAATCCGTCCGGAATAAATTTTTCCATTTTTTTCCTCCTTTCTTTTTAAATGTATGATTCCCTTTTCATGGGTATTGTTATCGTCCCTGTAATACATCAAGCGAGATCCCTTTAGCTTGAAGAGTTCATTGATTAAATTGACGTGCTTTGGTCCATAATCCTCCAATTCATTTATTTTAGGGCGAGGCCAAGCATGTTCATTGGTTGTATTATTATTTCCCTTAAAATGAAAATGTCCTACGCTTTCAAATTCCGTGATATTAACCAATCCTTTTATGTTTTTGCGTTTATGATAATTTTCCGATCCAATATTTTGAAAGAATTGTGAGATTTCTGCACGATTGCCTGCTCTATAATTACCGTGATCCGCGGTTATGGCAATGGCCGTATCGTTCAAGTATCCCCTCTTATCTAGTTCATCTATTAATAATCCCATTACCTTGTCTATGTGCATTAGATTCAGCTTGTAAACAATGCTATCATAACCAAAAACGTGCATAAGAACATCTGAACTCATAAACCAGAGATTAATTCCAATTGGAGCCTCATTTTTCTTAAAAAATCTTGTTGGCTTTTTAAAACTATCTATAATTTTTCTAATAACTATTGTATTTGCTCGTTGCATTATGGTTTGAGCCCTTTCTTTCTTCCTAAAGGCGAGAGATAACAACTCATATAATAATCCAAGCTTGATTTTATTCTCGGGATATACATAATTTGCACCACGAGAAATCAATTGAGTAATGCTTGAACGATTTCCTTCTCCAATCATCTCCAAAAGGGTTTGACAATTGTTACCCATATCAGAATTTAGGTTGTATACCTGAATAAGCTCATCTGAGCCAATTTCTCCATAATCTCTCAAAACAGGTGGCACTAAGCCCCTATCCATCCAATGATATCCTGGAATGCCATGACAAGGCTCTTTCCGAAAATCCCCCGTATAGGTTCCACTCAGAATTGTAGGATGCGTGGGATATGTAACTGATGGAAAATCAGTTATACACGTTTTTGAATAGATCCCATTTTCCATCAATTTCTTAAAATTTGGGAGGTGTCCTTCATGAATGAATTTAAAAAAGTGGCTTGCTCTTACATCATCGATTATACAAAGAATTACTCTATTGATCTTGTTTATTTCCATTCACCAAAATGTCCTAATGATTTGATCCATATATTATTATTAAACCATTTGCGTTCTTTATCAATCAGAGAATATATAAATCATCATTGAGATAATAATTAAAATAATAAAAAATTATGAGTTCTAAAAAATAGAGAGTGAAAAAAATTGGTTATTTGTTACATTTTTATAAAGGCTACGGCGGGATTCATTGAAGATATTGTCTCTCGACTGAGGCAAATGGAAGAGATAACGGAAGCTAATGCCGTTACGGGAACTATAGATATTATCGCAAGAGTAGAAGTTGAAGATTTTACATACATCTTAAAATTTATTTTGTCACAAATTCATCAGCTGGATGGCGTGGAGAAAACTTCAACTCATTTTGTCACGCCAATTCCTTAAAGAGAAATATCCTTCTAGAATATTAGAAATGAGCCCCTGGTGGGACTTGAACCCACGACCTGCTGATATATTTCTGCTCTAAAAATTTAAAACAGTTACAAGTCAGCTGCTCTACCACTAAGCCACAGAGGCATGAAAAACAGGTATTTAGTAATCATTTCTTTTATAAATAATAGAATTAAAACAATTATAAATTTTTAATTTTATGAATTTATTCGTTTTTATTAACCTTTCATAAATTTTTAAATTATAATTTCAAGTTTTTCTTGTTAATCCTTCTATAAGTATCTGTTGGAAGAATTAGAATGATAATGAGAATTTATCCCCTCTTCTCTTAATTTATTTAATACAAACAATTAAAAACAAGTTTTTCTTTTTTCTTACACATAAGAAAATATTTATTCTATTAAGTTTCCTAACATGCCTTTTGATAAAGATGAAGTGACGAAGCTTGCTTTTCGTCGGTATAAAAGTGATGAGCCTTATGAAAAATCAGTTTGGTACCTGGCGGAGTTGTGTTGCATCATAAATCAAAATATTAAGAATGGTTTTGACATAAAACCATTAGAAACTGATAATCTCGTTCTCTTGTTAAGAGAAGATGTTGATGGAATCGTTAAAGTGCCTACAGAGGAAGAAATACGGAGAGTTGCAGAAATAATTCATCAAGAAGGGCCGAGTCGGTCTCAACTTCATTGGTATATCGCTGAAAAACAACTTCTTTTAGAAGAAATCACAAATATCATTAGTTCAAATAGAAAAAAGGATTAGCCGCAGATCAGGTAAGGTCCGGTTAGTTTTTCGTGCTTTTGAACCTAAATCTATTTTTTTCTAAGCCTAATACAAAGAATCTTCCATGAACCAATCAAATAAAGGTGGAATATTTGCAATGATTTTGTAGGGAATAGCTTTGTGAATAATTGCAATGAACCTCTCATCATGGTTTTTAAGAGAGCAATAAATGGTCTCATCCTCTATAAGTTTTAATGTATTTTTATCACTAGTATCGATATAATAGATCAAATAATTATTCATGTCGCTGAAATCTGAACCCCATGAATATTCTATCTCTTCCTTTATTAAAGCTATAAATTGCTCGAAATTCTCATCAAACTCAATTTCGCCACATATCCAAGATTCTTCAGTGTCATCCAAAATAAAAAATTTAGCAAGATCTCCTGTAGGGGTATCATAATCAAATATTTTATCCATATTCATCAGGCTCACTATCTAAAAATGATTGATATTGTAAAAAATTTATTAATATCATGTTGAGATGGGTGCATGAAAAACTACTATACGGTTATTAATTGTAGAATAGATGATGTTATTATAGAAATAACAATAA
>DXJM01000428.1 GCA_019057355.1 Promethearchaeota archaeon
ATATGATTTTAATACTTTGAATAAAGCATAATTATAGTATTTAGAATAAGATAAATAATGAAAAAAATACTAAAACGATTAACAAATATACTATTAACAATTTTCGACTTTTTAGCTATACCTATAGTTTTCCTTAGCTCTTTATTATTATTCCTCATTAGAAGAATAGGTGTTCACAGAACTAAATTTGCAAAAAAAATATTTTATCAAATTGGTGTATTTCCAATAATAGATCATTTGACTGACGTCAACTCTTTTTTTACTCCGGAAAAATAATTGTCGCTGATCAATCATTACTATGAACCGATGTTTAATTTCAATAATCTAATATATTCCTTAAGGATCAATAGGAATTTACCTGGTATAAATCTTAATGTTGAAGAACAATTAGATCAATTAAGTAAATTTGCTTACAATGAAGAACTTTTACTTTTTCCAGAAGAGAAAACCAAAAATATGGAGTTTTACTACCATAATGCCCATTACGAATCTGGTGATGCCGAATTTCTATATAATATGATTCGTTATTGTAAGCCCATAAAAATTGTTGAGATTGGAAGTGGATACTCTACATTAATGGCAATAAATGCAATCAGAAAGAATCGAGAAGAAAATATAAATTATATTTGTGAACATATATGTATTGAACCATATGAAAAGCCATGGTTAGAAAAATTGGATGTGGAGGTGATTCGTTCAAGGGTAGAACTTGTTGATAAAGATAAATTTTTAGAACTTAATAAAAACGATATTTTATTTATTGACTCTTCCCATATTATTCGGCCCCAAGGTGATTTGTTGTTTGAATATTTAGAAATATTGCCAATTTTACACTCAGGTGTATTAGTGCATTTTCATGATATATTTATTCCGAAAGATTATCCTGATAAATGGATAATAGAAGAAGTAAAATTATGGAATGAACAATATCTCTTAGAGGCATTTCTCACTGCTAATAAAGAATATAAAGTAATTGGAGCCCTCAACTATTTGAAGAATAACCATTTTGAAAATTTAAGTTTGAAATGTCCAATTTTAATGAAAGAGCTAGAGCGCGAACCTGGGTCATTTTGGATTAGGAAGATATAACAGAACGTCAATAAAGTGTTTAAAATAGAAATGGGAATTTAGCTCTTGAGACTGATCTGATAGTATCAATATGCTAGCAGTATAAAAAATAGGGGAATATCGCAATGTTAAAGTTTTCAGTTATTACTCCAAGTTTTAATATGCTCGAATATCTTAAAAGATGCTTCTTGTCGGTAGCTGATCAGGAGGGCATGACCAAAGAGCATATAATAATTGATGGGGATTCTAATGATGGGACTAAAGAATGGTTGAAAAATACGAAAATGGTTAATCATATAAGTGAAAAAGATAAAGGTATGTATGATGCGATTAATAAAGGACTCTCAATGGCTGATGGAGAAATTCTTTCATATCTTAATTGTGATGAGCAGTACTTACCAAATACTCTATATTTTGTAAAAAGGTATTTTGAACAAAATCCTGAAATTGATGTTGTCTTTGGAGATGCATTACTTATAAAACCCTCCGGCTCGCTGATTTCTTATAGAAAGGGATATCCTTTGCGGTGGTTTTATATCTTATCATCCCACCTGTATTTATTATCCTGTACAATGTTCTTCCGTAGAAAGATCATAACTGATGGAATTCGATTCAATGATCAATTAAGAGATATTGGAGATCAGGACTTTGTTGTAAGAATTTTGTGTAATGGTTATCAAACTGCACATGTAAACCGTTATCTTGCCGCGTTTACAGTTACAGGGAAAAACATGTGTACTGGTAAAAATGCAGATTTGGAAAAGAGGAATTCCATAGAAAGAGCTCCAAAGTGGGTCAAGTTATTAAGATGGCCATTGAATGTACTAAGATTATCTGAGAAATTACTAAATGGTGCCTATATGCAAAAATTTCCATTAGAGTATTCAGTATATAACTCAGGAAGTGCTATTGAACGGAAAACATTTAGGGTTAACAAAGCTTCATTTCGCTGGCCTTATAATATCATTAAATAAAGGTATATAAAGTCGTACCTTGCTGATAAAAAAAAGATGATTTGAGTTAATAAGAAACGCTAACAGTTAAAAATGATAAATAAAAATAATAGATTCGATAAAGTCACTAGACAAAAACATTTTTTTGTAAGTCAACCTGAACAGATTGAACATTTGACAAAGCAAGTGGTTAAAGGAGGTGGAATTGCACTCACTGGCTGTATCACTGGAAATACAGCTACCTTTGGATTGCATTTACTTTTAGGTAGAACATTAGGACCCGGTGCTTATGGCCTTTTTGTTTTGGGAATGACTGTGATCAAAATCGCTCAATCTATTGCATCGTTAGGACTTACTCAAGGCATAGTTCGCTTCTGTGCTGTGTACCGCGGAGAAAAAGACCATGCTCGGCTTAAAGGAACTATAATTTCAGCTATATTAATTTCTCTGACTTCCAGTGTATTTATAGCAGTAATCCTATTTATCTTTTCTGATTTAATTTCGTACAGAATTTTTCACGAACCAAATTTAACTTGGATTCTACGCATTTTCTCCGTATTTCTTCCCTTCTACATATTGATTTGGATCACAACTGCATTTGCTCAATCGTTCAAACGGATCGAGTATCAACAAGGAGTTGAAAATATTTTCCGCCCTTTGGCTAGTTTTACATTGGTAGGTTTAGCCTTGCTGATGGGCTTTGATTTCGATGGCGCAGTTTATGGTGTAGTTGCATCATGGATATTCAGTGCAGGATTTGGGTTTTATTTTGTTTGGAAGATATACCCAGACATAATATCTCGTATTAAACCAATCTTTGCATCTAAAAATCTTCTAAAATTTTCCGTTCCGCTATCACTAGCAGGTATTTCTTATCTTGCTCTAAATCAAATGGACCGAATAATGCTCGGAATTTTCTCCTCTTCCAGTGAGGTAGGAAAATACAATGCTGCATTCATCATATCTCAGCCGCTTTCTCTATTCCTATTTGCTCTAGTAACTATATTTTCACCAATAATAGCTGATTTATTCAATAAGAAGCAATTCACTGAGTTATCCCGTTTATATAAGATCGTTTCACGCTGGATATTTACTATTTCATTTCCTTTTGCTGTTATTTTGTGTATTTTTTCAAAACAAATACTAAGTTTATTTGGCTCCGCCTTCACAGAAGCATGGCCAGTTCTTATTATTCTAGTGTTTTCACAGGTTGCTTTGTTCAGTGCTGGAGGGGCAGGTGCTATGATGCAGATGACAGGCAATCAATATCTCGTTCTTGTCAATACATCTGCCATGCTTGCTGTAAATATTGGTTTAAATTTATGGTTAATTCCACAATTTGGTAAACTAGGAGCAGCACTGGCTACAGCTATTTCCATTACTGTAGTCCAAATAGCATTGCTCATCCAGGTTTTTAAAATTCTAAGGATCCATCCATTTAGCGTTGGCCAAATTAAGTCACTCTTAGCTGCAACCTTAATATTGATTATAGGGATGATGGGGCTTCAAGCTACAAAAGAATTATCGTTGAATTTGGTTTTACATACATTTTTTTTGCTGTCCATTTATGGCCTCAGTTTATGGTTATTAGGTTTAGACTATGAGGATAAAAAAATATTGAGAGCATTTAAGAAAGCATAATAGTCTTAATATGTTAGTTATATGCAATGGTATGATTAGATCGGGATCAACTCTTCAATACAATCTCGTTAGAAACCTACTAGAGAATTTGGAATTTGGGATGGGGCATGGTTATTTTGATCTTGAACAAAAGATTATTTCTGATGAACAACTACTCCAATGGGGGCGAGACTCGTGTTACCATGTAATTAAAATGCATGAGATTCATCCAAAGTCATTAGAAATGATGACGAATAGATTATTAAAAATCTGTTACATTTATAGAGATATAAGAGATGTAGCGGTTTCGATTAAAAATATGTGGAGCTTAGAAGAAGACGTACTTCATTCAGAATTAGATAAAGCAGTTGAAATTTATTATAATTTAGTAAAAATACCGAATGTTCTTTATCAGAAATATGAGGATGTGATAAGTGATCTTCCCCATGTAGTGAGAGAGTTAGCCGACTATTTAGATTTAAATCCGACAGAAGAAATTATTAAAGCTGTAGAAAAAAGTTCTTCATTGGAAAATATGATGAGAATCTCTCAATCGAAAGGACTTCAACTTAAAGGGCAGCTATTGGTATTTATGAAATTGCATACGCCATCAAAGTTGAAATTTTTATTACGTGAAATCTTGGGCTCTAGAATAGTTGATTTTTATCATGATCAACATACTCTCCTGCATCCTCAACATATTTCGAAATATTCGGGAGCAACAGGCGTTTGGCGAACTTCTTTAGATAAGCATGAGATAAATGCTATTACAGCACGTTATGAAGCTTGGCTACGAGCGTCTGGATATCCATTAGAATAATCGGGAATCGAAATTATAATATTAATGAATTACAAAAATTCATTTTCATGTTAGCACAATTTAGGAAGATTGGGATTAAGTCTTTTCTAATTGTCTAGACACAAGTTGCCTTATTTAAGGGGCATTAAAGTCCTCTTTATATTACAACTTTTGGCTTAATTTTTCATGATTTATCCATCTAATGTCTATTTACCAAGCTAGCTAAGAAAAGGGGGATCTCATAGTTCAAATAGGTGCCTATCTCGAATCAACGCATATAAAACGCAAGGAGTTTTCAATTTTGATGATTGCTTGCTGCTTGATTATTTTTTCATCATTTGAGATTCCTGGTCGAGTAGGTCCACGTGGCTTAACAGCAATTGATTGGTTTACATTTTTCAATTTGGCTCTTCGTTTCTGTTCCCTCGTTTTGCTTGGAATAATTTTTCTAAAAGCAAAAAAAACGTTACATTTCCACCGTGTTGTCTGGACTATCTATCCTTTTGGTGTGTTTGCGCTATGGGCAATATTCTCAGCCTTTTGGTCTCCTATGAAGAGTTATTCTTTAGCTCATGCAGGAGAGGTTTTGCTATTAGTAGTGCTTGCGATGGTAGCCGGAATTGTATGTATGAATACACGGAGTTTATCCCATATGCTTTATTTTTTATTCGTTGCTTATACTTTAATTAGTGTAGTTATATTAGCTAGTTATTACTTTTTTCATAATATTGGGAATTTAATAAGATCAGATATTGCACGTTCTACAACTGGATTAATGCATCCTGCTACTGCAGCTTGTATTGCTTCTGCTGGAGTTATCATAATTATTACATGTAGGCTCTTATGGAATTGGTCTTGGACACGAAAACTGTTATTTCCAGCTATTATTATTGAAGGTTGGTTGATGTACTTGGCACATAGTCGAGTTGCTATCATTATTACTTTTTTCTTAACCTTAGGGATGATCTTATTACTAGGAAATCGCTTAATTATAGCATTATCAATGATTTTACTTAGTATATTCATTTCAATATATATATGTAGTGATCCTTCCTTTGAGTTGAGTGACCGTATTTACAAGGGAGTTTCCAAATATATGTTGCGGGGACAAACAAAAGAGGGTTTTATGAGTGGCTCAGGTAGAAATGAGATATGGCCTTTAGTCTGGGATTCTTTTCTCGATTCACCTTTATATGGGCATGGATATTTTATGACGTCTAAAACAGGAAAAATCAATCTTTGGGGAGAGTATCAGGACCTTACTGCGCACAACCTAGCTTTACAAGTTTTAGTAAGTACTGGATTGATAGGTGGAATCTTATTAGTATGGGCGCTTTGGCGGCCGATTTCACAAGTTAGACGCGCATTTTATCTAAATCCTTATAAGAAAAAAGTAGCTATATTTTTCTCAATTATAATTTTATGGTCTTTAGGGTGGAGCTTAGTTGGTAACTCTTTCCTTAGTGGAATTACTCCAACTTCTTTGCTCTTCCCAATAGCTCTTGGAATAGCAGCAGGTTGGTTATCAAGATGATTTTTGGTATTTGGGATAAAATATCATCTTAGAATACTCCAGATTTTGTCAAAAAATTGGGATTCATCTAAGAAAAAGAATATGGGAAATAATAAATTTTATAAATGTAGGTTCAAAGCTTATAAAAGGTCATGATTATGAAAATAATTCAACTTTTCAATAGGCGTAGATTTTCTGGTGGCGAGGACAGAATAGTAGATATTATAGAGAATTTGCTGAAAAAGAAAGGAGAGCAGATCTGTACGATAAGGCGAAGTTTAGATGAATTGGGTGAAGGCTTTTGTGCAAAAATAAAAGCGTTTATCTTTGGAATTTATTCTCAAGCGTCGTATAGATATATTAAGAGATTGATTAATGTTGAGTCTCCGGAAATTATACATGTACATAACCTTTATCCTCAGCTTACCTTATCTGTATTAAGTGCTTGTAGGGATGCTGGTGTGCCTGTGGTCAAGCACTGTCACGATCATAGTTTATCTTGTCCAATAACCAATCATTATCGTGATAAAAAAATATGTTTCATGTGCCAAGGAGGTAAGGAGTATTGGTGCGTTTTGAAGAATTGTCGAAAAGACATTTTTGAAAGTGTTGCTTATGCCACGCGTAGTGCTATAGTCAGAAATTTAGATTCTTTTAGAAAAAATATTACCCTATATATTGCAATTTCAGATTATATAAAAGATTATATTATTGCTCAGGGATATCCACAAGAACGCATCGTGACTTTACCGAATCCTATTTATAAAATGCCTAGTACTAGGGCAGATGTTTCTTCTGGTGGATATGTCGCTTACGTAGGGCGCTTAACATATGAAAAAGGTATTAAGACGCTTTTAGATACAGCTAAAATGTTGCCTAATTTGCCCTTCCGAATTGCAGGAAATGGTCTGCTTATGCATGAAGTCATTAAAGAGGCTCCAAATAATGTAGTATTCTTAGGAAATTTGGATTATGCGAAATTAGCAAACTTTTATAGGAGGGCTCGATTCCTCGTAGTGCCAAGTTTATCGATGGAACCTTTTGGACTAGTTGCAATTGAAGCGATGAGTCATGGATTGCCAGTAATTGCTTCTAATATAGGCGGACTGCCTGAAGTGGTTGATGAGGGGATTACTGGATTTTTGTTTGAGCCTGATAATTCCGAACAACTGGCAAGTAATATCGAATTACTTTGGAATAATATAGATCTATGTAATCAAATGGGTTGGGCAGGACGAAAAAAAGCACTACACGAGTACAGTGAAGATGTATATTACAAGCGGCTAATAGCTATTTACAAAAAGGCAATTCAAACAAATTTAACATGAAGATATAGCTGGTCACATCCTTGGTTGTTCATTGAGGGGAAGGCTCCTTGACATCTAAAGTCGAATAAAAATTACAAATGTCAAAAACTGTTAAGATATTCTTAGAGCATATCGACAACACATATCTTTCACAAATTCAAGATGGACTTTCATACATTGATTTTTCTAGTATGATTAAACCCGGTGATACAATTTTTGTAAAACCGAATTTAACCTTCCCTTATTATAAAAAAGGAGTGATGACTAGCCCTAGGTGCATCGAGCAGTTGATTATTGCTCTTAAAGGCTATTCTGACAATATCATAATTGGGGAAGCAGATGGTGGTGGATATAATAAATTTTCGATGGATGAGGTTTTTAGTAAAACGGGTTTAAGATCAATTGCAAAGAAACATAATATTCGTCTTGTTAATCTATCTAAATTGCCTTCGCGAAACATCAATTTTCAGTATAAACGGAGAAAGTTTGCTGTGCCCATTCCGCTCCTGTTGCTTGATGAGGTTAAGCTATTCATTACTGTAGCTGTACCTAAGATTCATTCTTGTACGAGTGTTAGTCTCTCAATTAAGAATCAGTGGGGATGCATACAAGAGCCAATGTTGAGATTGAAACTCCATCCATATTTTGCAAAAGTTATCTATCAGATAAATAAAGCACTTAACGTTCAAATCTCAGTAATTGATGGGAGATTTGGATTAAACAGAAATGGACCTCTGAGAGGAGAATTAGTAAATTTGAATTGGATTTTGGTAGCTAATAATATTCTTGCTGCAGATATGGTGGGCAGTATGATTTTGGGGATAGATCCATTTTCTGTCGATTATTTGCGTTTCTATGAGAAGAATGAAAATATTGGAGGATTTGAATTTTTCAAATTCAATCAAGATTATAAAAAGTTCATTGGGCCAAAGTTCTATTTGAAGCGTGGGTTTTGGGACTATCCAGGTTATTTTGCGTTTCGATCATCTTTTTTAGCATATATTGCTTATAATTCTCCTCTAGCCCGGATTCTTCACAAAGGCATGTACTTATTCAGAGAAAAGTTTTACGACTATGAAAAGAGCTAGGGCATATTGAGTTAACCGCAGGAAATGGAGGAACGGGAAAAAACAGTTACAAATGCATTTGCAATGATTTCTTAATAAAATTAAGGCAGTTGGATTTATTGATATTTCATTTCTAAGATTATTTAAACAACTTTTTGGAAATTAAAATTTCTTAAAACATCTTGGATTAGGTTCATTAGAAAGTAATAATAAAATCATATTAAATTATACTAAATACTTCAATTAGACTTTATAACAACCATATTTACTAAATGGTGAACGTTGTCGTGAATAGGGTTAATATTTTCATTATACCGAGATTTGCAATAAAAATTGATAAGGCACTCGTTCAGATCGAAGAATGGATTCAGAGTGATCAAAGTGCATACGTATCAGTCATAGGATGCATGGGATTATGGGGTCGCATTAATACGAGAATGTGATGCGAATCAGTAAGGCGGCCAGGCTCGTACATCCCTAATGGAATGCCGAAGGTGTTGGCTAGAAAGCTTTATGGATATAGGAAAACGGAGTCCACCTAAATAGGATTTAGAATGAACAGTATATGGCCACGCAAATATAATATCATTGGGATTAATGTAAGCGCAACGACATATGACGAAGCGCTAAGTGCTGTAATTGATGCTGTTAAGGCTAAAATGTCAGCTTGTATATCACATATGCCAGTGCATGGGCTCATGATTGGGGCAAAAGATTACAAGTTCAGAACAATGCTCAATAATTTTGAGATTGTTGCTCCTGATGGTATGCCTGTTAAAATGGTCTTAAATTTCTTGTATAAGGCCAAACTGCCTGACAGAGTATATGGTCCGGAATTCATGTTGCGTGTTTGTGAGATGGCTGCATCAGAAAAAATAGGCATATATTTGTATGGAAGTCGCCCTCATGTGGTTTGTAACCTAAAGAAAAAATTGGTTGAACTCTTTCCATCTTTACTGGTTGTCGGTTATGAATCGCCACCTTTTCGCACACTTAATCCGGAAGAGGAAAGCGCAGTGATTAAGAGAATAAACTCTAGTGGGGCACAAATTGTATTTTTAGGATTAGGCTGTCCTAAACAAGATGTTTTTGCTTATGAGCATAGGAAAAGCATTGAAGCAATTCAAATTTGTGTTGGAGCTGCCTTTGATTTTCTTGCTGGAGAAAAAAAGATGGCACCAGCATGGATGCAGAGAAACTCGCTTGAATGGCTTTTTCGCCTTTTACAAGAGCCTAGGCGGCTATGGCGAAGATACCTTTTCGCTAATTCTATCTTCTTATTAATGCTGATATTGCAACTTACTGGATTAAAAAAATTCAAAGGCAAGGAATGATATATAAAAGTTTAGTATTATTAATTTATAAATTTCTAAAATGACTTTTTGACAATTTCTTGATTTCATCCATTTTATTAGTATTGATAAATTCTTATAAAGGAAATTTGAAGATTTCTCTTATTGTGAAAAAAATAGATAAATAATCCATTATTCATTTCGAATTTTGCATTACAGTCTCTGGATATCAAAAAATAAAAAAGTGAGGAAATAGTATGCAAAAAGCATTAGTTTGTGGGTCCGGAGGTTTTATTGGCAGTCATTTAGTAAAAAAATTGAAGCAGCAAGACTATTGGGTCCGTGGTGTTGACTTAAAATATACTGAATTTTCTGATACTTTAGCCGACGATTTTGCAATAGGCGATTTAAGAAATCCACAAATTTGCCGTTATGTAGTAGACGAATCATTTGACGAAGTGTATCAATTGGCAGCTGATATGGGCGGTGCTGGATTTGTTTTTACAGGGGACAATGATGCTGATATTATGCATAATTCTGCATTAATTAATCTTAATATGTTAGAGGCATGTTATAAGAGAAATGTAAGGAAAATTTTTTATTCTTCTTCAGCATGTATATATCCAGAATACAATCAGCAAGATCCTCATAATCCAAAGACAGATGAGAATACTGCATATCCAGCCAACCCAGATAGTGAATACGGTTGGGAGAAGTTATTTAGCGAGCGCTTATATTTGGCCTTTCATCGAAATTATGGAATGGAAGTGAGAATTGCTCGTTTTCACAATATATTTGGACCGGAAGGTTCCTGGAACGACGGACGGGAAAAGGCCCCTGCGGCATTATGCAGAAAAGTTGCTGAAGCTTCTAATGGGGGAGAAATTGAAATTTGGGGAGATGGTAAACAAACGCGTTCATTTTTATATATTGATGAGTGTTTAGAGGGAATAAAAAGATTAGTTGAATCTGATTTTCATCATCCAATTAATATAGGATCTGAAGAAATGGTTACAATTGACCAGCTTGCACGAATAATTATGGATATTGCAGGGAAAAGACTTACAATTAAACACATGCCTGGCCCTCTTGGTGTTCGAGGAAGAAATTCTGATAACAAATTGATCAATAAGATGCTAGGTTGGTCTCCCTCTATGTCTTTGAGAGAAGGGCTAGAAAAGACGTATCCCTGGATAGAAGCACAAGTGAAGGCAAAAAAAATCGGCAAAGAAAAAGAACACTAAGCTGAATACTAACCAGATGATTTTTAATCTAGGCAATGGAGTAAGCCAAGAGTTTTTTATATTTGCGGAGCCTGATTTTCAAATTGAAAACATTATTTAGTGGATAGATAAGTAATTGTAAAAAATATTGTAAACAAATTTTAGGCTATAACTAACAAATTTATCATTTGTCATTGTCGGGATCAAATTTGTCAAGGTCTCAATAGTTTGATTGAAGAAGGGTTGTCGGCAGAGGAATTGTTGAATTATATTTCCTCCCTTGAAAAACTTTAATACTTTTGAAGTAAGAAATTTTCATTTCAGCCTATGCGAATGATTTTAAATATATATGACCTAAATCAACTAGGAGGCTTACTGCATGAAAAAAGCATTGGTCTGTGGTGCAGGTGGCTTTATTGGAGGACATCTTGTTAAAAGGCTCAAGTCAGAGGATATCTGGGTGCGTGGCGTAGACATTAAAGAGCATGAATTTGAAC